>CAZIUT010000014.1:0-17707 GCA_964542545.1 uncultured Dysgonomonadaceae bacterium
AGCTAGAACACATGGCACGCTTCTTAACAATGGCACGTGACTATGCACGTGCGCAGGGCTTTAAAGGTTGTTTCTACATTGAGCCAAAACCTATGGAGCCAACCAAACATCAATACGATTTTGATGCTGCTACAGTGGCGGGTTTTTTACGTCAACACGGATTGGATAAAGATTTTAAAATAAATGTTGAGGTGAATCATGCCACACTAGCCAATCATACTTTCCAACACGAACTACAAGTTGCAGCCGACAACGATATGTTGGGCTCAATTGATGCTAATCGTGGTGACTATCAAAACGGTTGGGATACGGATCAATTCCCTATCAACATTTACGAAACTGTAGAAGCAATGTTGGTAATTCAAGAAGCAGGCGGTTTTAAAACAGGTGGAATCAACTTTGATGCTAAATTGAGACGCTCCTCTACAGATTTGGAAGACCTTTTTATTGCTCACATTGCGGGCATGGATGTTTTTGCACGTGCACTTCTTATTACAGATGCTATATTGAAAGAGTCCGACTACAAAAAGATGCGTGCTGAACGCTATGCCTCTTTTGATAGTGGAAAAGGTGCTGAGTATGCACAGGGCAAACTAACACTTGAAGACTTAAGAAAAATAGCTATTGAGAATGGCGAACCTAAACAAATTAGTGCCAAACAAGAGCTATATGAACAGTTGATTAATCTATACATCTAAAGTATTTTCTAAGCTACAGGTGAACAAGTTTTTAATAAGGGTCATGGAGTAAATATTAGCTCCATGATCCTATTTTAAACAAAAGCAACACAATTTGATTTACAACAATTACACTAAAGTTTAAACTCTTTCAAAAAACAAATAAATTGAACAATGAGTAATAATCAAAACAAACTATATGTAATCGGATTGACATTGGTGGCTACCCTTGGGGGACTGCTTTTTGGTTACGATACGGCAGTTATTTCGGGGGCAGAAAAATCTATTCAGGCCTTCCTCATCGATAGCCAAGGTTTAAGTTCTTTCATTCACGGAGCCACTACTTCAAGTGCGCTGATTGGTTGCATAATAGGTGGAGCTATTTCGGGTTTGCTTTCGTCTCGTTTTGGACGCAAACGCTCGTTAATGTTTGCAGCCCTGCTTTTCTTTTTGTCTGCGTTGGGTTCGGGTTATCCAGAGTTTCTTTTCTTTGAAAAGGGGGTGCCAAGCATTCATCTTTTGATGATGTTTAACCTCTACCGAATTATCGGTGGTATTGGAGTTGGACTAGCTTCTGCTATTAGCCCAGTGTATATAGGAGAGATTGCCCCTGCCGATATTAGAGGTAGATTGGTATCGCTCAATCAGTTTGCCATTATTTTTGGGATGTTGGTTGTATACTTCGTAAACTGGGGTATTGCCAATGGACAAAGCCTTGATTGGATTAACTCTATAGGATGGAGATACATGTTCTTTTCCGAAGCCATTCCAGCTACTATCTTTGGAATTCTGTTGTTCTTTGTGCCAGAAACGCCTCGCTATTTAGCACTAACCAATAGAGACGAAGAGGCGATGCGCGTGCTCACTAGTATTAATGGAAAAGAGCGTGCAAAAGAAATAATTGTTGATATCAAAAGTACTTTAAGTCACCATTCGGGCAAAATATTCTCTTATGGCAAAAAGGTTGTTGTTATTGGCATACTTCTGTCTGTTTTCCAACAGTTTGTTGGTATTAATGTGGCTTTATATTATGCGCCTCGCATATTCGAAAGTATGGGTGCAGGAAAAGATGCTTCTATGCTGCAAACAGTAGTTATGGGTCTTGTAAATGTTATATTTACGGTCTTTGCCATAACAACTGTAGATAAGCTTGGACGTAAACCGTTGCTCATTATTGGTTCAATTGGTATGGCTGTGGGAATGTTTGCCATATCGGGTCTGGCATATTTCAACATTATAGGTATGGGCACACTAATATTCATAATTATCTATACTGCTTCTTTCATGATGTCGTGGGGACCTATTACATGGGTGTTGATTTCTGAGATATTTCCAAACAAAATTCGTGGACGTGCAGTAGCCATTGCTGTTGCTTTTCAATGGGCTGCAAACTATTTCATTTCATCAACCTATCCGGCTATGATGGAACATAGCGGTGCTATGACTTATGGGTTTTATGGGTTAATGAGTGTTTTATCAGCAATATTTGTATGGAAGATGATTCCCGAAACAAAAGGAAAAACTTTGGAAGAGTTAGAGAAGATATGGAAGAAATAGATTTCATTGCTTAATTTGTAAAGGCTTCAAGCACCTCGATTCGCTATTGCCTGCAAAAGAAGATGGCGAAGATAGTGGTCTTTATGAAAGAAGCTCCATCACACCTTCAAAACTTTATTGATGCAGTAAAAGCAAGAATAGACCCATTGGTGCCTGTTGAAGTGGGACAACGCACAACAACTACGAGCATTTTAGGTAATATAGCAACTAAACTGAATAGACCTATTAATTGGTCGCCTAATAATCAGCATTTTACAAACGACCCAGAAGCTAAAACACACTATCACCGTGAATATCACAACGGGTACAAACTTTAAAATAAAATTATTATGAGCAATTTATCACGTCGCAGCTTTCTAAAATGAAGTGCTCTTGCTGGTGCTGGGCAGTTTTAGCTAATAACCCTCTATCTACTTTTGCAAAAACAAAAAAAGCAGCATCGAAACCCATACTCATGGGCAAAAGTGTTATTTGTTTGGGGTGGTTGGAAAGGGCATGAATCTAAAGAGTCTGTTGAATTATTTGGACCATGGATGAGGTCGGAAGGTGCCGATGTTGTAGTTTCTGATACGCTAGATAGTTACCTCGATGAATCATTGATGGAATCATTAGACCTAATTGTTCAAATATGGACAATGGGGAAAATATCGAAGGAACAAGAAAAAACGCTACTCAAAGCTGTGAAAGAAGGAGTTGAACTGGCAGGTTGGCATGGAGGCATTGGCGACTCATTTAGAGACAATGTAGAATACCAATTTATGGTGGGTGGTCAATGGGTGGCTCATCCGCGTAATGTAATTGACTATCAGGTGAAAGTGTTGGCTACAACTGAGTTCTATGGCGAACATGCATCGTGGATTGATGGATGCGTAGTTCCTGCAGTATGGAAGAAATATTAGGGGCAAGGACGCGTTTTTTATTCATCGCTGGGCCACGTAATGGTTGACTTTAAAGTTCCTGAAGCTTTGTCAATTGTACAGCGAGGTATTAGATGGGCTGCCGAAAGCAAATACCACAAAAGGGAAAAATGGAAACAACCCATATATAGATAGAACTAATAAAATAAAAATGAGCGAACTATTTTAAAATTAGTTCGCTCATTTTTTTTAAACTCTATGAAATATTATCTACTTATCGGCATCAATTATTTCTCTTCCTGTTGTAAAAATTTTATTTTTACCAATCCACTCGTTCAACATTGCACGATGGCGATTTAATTCAGGCTTAAATTGTTTTTCTACAGCAAGATTGCGTCTCTCCAATTTATCTTCGTTTATCTTAAACAACTGTTCGCGATATTTACCCCTATCGTAAAGCACATATTTATAATTGGGTGTGCGCACCATCCAACCACGCGTATTTGAATTACTGAATTCTGTTTCGGTAACAATATAGGGGTGGTTTTCATCAGTTTTACTTTCTTCAACTATTGCTTTCACACTTTTACCACTAGTGAAGTTAGGAATCTTAGCCTCTGCATAGTCACAAATTGTAGCAAAAAAATCTAATCCTGAATTTACCAACTGCTCTCTCACCACATTGCGATTGGTTGATTTAACACCCTTCACAATAAAAGGAACTTTTACAACCTCTTCGAAAAGAGCTGTTTTCTGATTCCAGTTATTGGCAGCTACACCATCGCCATGGTCGCTAGCAAAAATAATAACAGAGTTATCATACAAACCTTGCTCATCAAGTGCGTCTAACACCTTGCCTATTTCTTTATCCACTGTTTCCACCAACCTATAATATGCATTTACATATCTTCTCCACTCATCTACTGTGTATTGTGCAGTTGGATAGAGTGAGAAAGCAGTTTGTTTTGATTGCTCAACGCGCACAATCTCTGCTTCAAACGGAGCAGGACTAAAGTTTGGAGGAAGATTGGGAAGTGTTTCTATATCGGCAGGTTCGTCAATTGTTGCAAAAGGTAGGTTTTGATGTCGTGCATACTCACAAATATTGTGTGGATTGTCAAACGATACTACCAAGAAAAAAGGTTCTGACTTATCTTGCTTCAAGTAATCAATTGTAGATTCTGCTAAGCCAAAATCGTTATGCTCATATAAAAATGTAAATCCAAATCCTTTGTTATTCTCTTCATCATCAATAGGAAGCGATGCTTCTGGTATATGCCACTTACCGCCATAAGCACAATTGTAACCTGCCTCTGATATTAAGTACCCCAAAGTTTGATCCTTATCGACCGCTTTTGGAAAAGGTGTGTTATTTTGAAGCATTTTGTGAGTCCCTGGACTATAACCTGTGAACATAGCAAAACGCGATGGCCCGCTTAAAGGTGTTGAGCAGTATGCATTTGTAAAACGCACACCATCATTCGCAAGTCTGTCCATGTTAGGAGTGCTAACATATTCATTGCCCGCACAGTTCATGGCTTCTGCCGTTTGCTGATCTGTCATTATATAAACAATATTGGGCTTTTGGGCAAAAGAACCTCCTGCCACTGCTACCAATGTAGATGCTAAGAGAGTTTTCTTCATTTCGTTGTGGTTGTTTTTTATTTTCAAAGATTTGGTCATACCAATAAGGCAACAACACTTGACCACAAACTTAAGAATATTTTATTAGACTCTTCAATATATTTACTCCTAATATTAGGAATGTGTAGGAGATACACATTCAATATAGATAAATATAAAGATTGCGAAAAAACAACTATCTTTGTGAGTAAACAAAACTTATAGAAACATAAAACAATATCTTTGCTATACACTATTACTACTGGTTGGCTTTACACTTTATTCGTGCGGTAACAATAAAAACCCTAACCTACTTTTCAATAAATCAACTTTGAGCAACAGCGCTATGTGGGAGGTGGAGCAAGGCAATGAGGGAGAGGTGCTATTCACGAAAGATGGGATGGAAATACTAGATGGATCGGGATGCACAGTTTGGTTGAAAGCCGAACTTGAACAACCTATAACTATAGAATACGATGTGACGGTTATTGATGAAGGAGGCAAGTATGACCGGGTGAGCGATATGAATGTATTTTGGCTGGCATCGGATCCTCAACACCTCGATAATTTGTTTTTTGAAGGCCACGGCAGAGCTGGTCAGTTTAAACAATACGACAATCTGCAGCTATATTATGTGGGAATGGGAGGTCACGATAACACGCGTACACGCTACAGAAGATACGATGGACACGGGAACAAAGTTCTTGAAGAAAGACATGACCTAAAGGATAAAGCTGTACTACTTGAAGCTAATAAAACTTACACAATACGCATAGAGGCAATAGGTGATAGAATGGTGTACTCGCGTGATGGTGAGGTTATTTATGATATTATTGACGATAACCCACTTCAGAAAGGATGGTTTGGTTTTAGAACATGGCGCTCTCATCAATTAATATCTGATTTAAAGATTTATAAATCTTAGATAAAAAAACAGGCGCAATAAAATAACAACTCAATAAAAACACCTATATACTTTTAAAAATGAACAAAATGAAGATTACGCAAAAAAATACAAGTAGCTTTAGAGTAGTCTTATTGACTATATTACTAATGGCTAGCTCGGCTTTCGCATTGTTTTCTCAATCGGCGCTTGGCGATGTTAAAGAAACGCCCGGAAAAATACTTAGCTTTGAAGATGCAAATGATATACTTAAAGTAGAGTCATCAAAATCTTCTATTAAAAAGACAAATGCTATTTCTTTGCTTGGAGAGAACAGCTTGCAATGGGATTGGGAAAAGGGAGCAACTATAAAACTACCACTTCACAATTTCTACTCTGAAGCAGTGAAATTATCACCTTTCAATAAAGATCAAATTCTTGTGCTTTGGATATTTAGCGATGAACCCAGTGATGGTTTTGTAAATCTTACTGTATCGAGCAAGGATTTAGGGGCTATTTCCAATAAGTTTTACTTAAACTACACAGGATGGAGAACTGCACATATTCCTTTATCGCAAATGGAAGGAAATACTCCACAAAGAGGAGCGTTTAATCCATACGAGTGGTTGGAAATAGAAATTCCTATGACTCATCCTGAGAGTAAAGGTCGCTATTTTATAGATGACGTGTACACAACAATGCTTGAAGAGCGACGCCCCTCGGCCGACTTTCAGACACCATATATAAAAGCCTATTTTAATGGGGGTGAGTATGCTACACAATGGTTAGACCAAGAAGAAGTGCCTACAAGAGAGGAGATAGAAATAAAACAGATTGCTATTTCTAAGAGCGAAGTAGAGTCGCTTGAAAAACTATATCAAACGGAGTTTGATGAAATGACTCAGAAAATAAAAGGTAAAGGTTTAAGCAATAATGAGTTTTCAAAAATAAAAGAGAAGTTTAATGAGCTTAATATTAAACTGAACAAGCACGAAGGTAAAACATATCTGCAAGGACCTTATGTAGCACTCCTTGGAGAGGGACTACCCAAGAATATTATTGAAGAGAATATTAAATCGAAAAAATACATTCGTCTTATAAACTTCCAAAACATATTACATTCAATAGCTGAAGGTTATAATAAAAGCACCGATCAAGAGCAGAAAAAAGAGTTGAAAAACAATTTTATGTTGGCTACAAGACTATACTTACAATCGGGTTGGGCCGAAGGAAGTAACATGGGTGCACTTCATCATTTAGGATACAGCGTTAGAAAATTGACTCCTGCGTTTTTTATCATGAAAGATGAATTACTGTCTGAAGGATTGCTTAACGAAGTAGCGCGCAGTTTAAACTGGTACAACGTAGCATATGTAGTAAATGATGATACGCACAGTAATCCAGACCTCGATTTATTCAATACAGTACTCCCCCCTCACTTCTTATCAGCAATGATGCATCCAAAAAAAGAAGACGCTGCACGACATTTAAAATTGCTCTCAGCATGGCTTTCTCGCACCTTTGCAGACAATGCAAAGAACGGAGGCTTTAAGCATGATGGCACTGCATGGCATCACTGGGGACATTACCCTGCCTACACAAACACAGCTATAGACAATGCTGTAATGATTACAAATAAACTAACTCTGGCAGGTTTTCCATTGTCTAAAGATGGCCTTGAAGCATTGCAAAATGCTGCAAAAACTGTTATGAAATATAGCCAAGGCAATGCTATACCCACAAGCTTAAGTGGAAGACATCCTTTAACTGGAACTCACAAAAAGTTTATCAACTCTGATGATCTAAACACATTTGCGAACATAGACCCCATAGATAATGAGTTAAAAGAATTACATAAATACCACAATTCTGACAATAATTACGCTGGTCACTGGACACTCCCCTACTCAGCTATGAACCTACACAGACGAGACAACTATTTAGTAGCTGTTAGAGGATTTGGAATATATGCATGGGGGTCTGAAATTTATAACTTTAACCGTTTTGGTCGTTACCAATCATACGGAACTGTAAATGTTCTCTATAAAGATGTGAAGCAGCTGCCTTATGAAGGCTTTGATTGGAATCTTTATCCAGGCGCAACTATCACCTATTTGCCATTAGTAGAGCTTGAGTCGCCATTACCTGTATTTATGATAAAAAGTCTCTCTCGTTTTGCAAACGGAGTGCACGACAAAGAGGAAATGAATGGTGCGCATGGTTTTATATTAGATGAGTCGATACTTTTTAATATTGACCCAACCTATGACGAGGTTCCTACTAAGGAAAAACTAAAAGCAAGAAAGTCTACCTTCTTTATGGATGATATAGTACTAAACATTGGAACAAATATATCGGGCGAAAGCAAAGAACACCCTGTTTACACAGTTATTGCTCAAGAGGGTCTTTCATCAAATGAAAGAGGAGCCATGATAGGCGATAAGAAAATTGGTAAGTTTCCATATGAAGATAAACTAACGGGCAAACAGATGCTTTTTGACGGTAAACGCAATGGTTACTTGGTTTTAGATGAAAACAGCAAGCTGAATGTTAGTATGAAACAACAGGTAAGTAGAGGTGACGAAAGCACCTTTGATGAATTGCGCAAATCCCCCCGTGAAACTATAAACGGAAAAGTAAATATGCGAAGAGAGCCTGAAACTAAAGGGGATTTCTTTACTGCAACAATTGATCATGGCGTAAATCCAACTGCTGCTGAGTATATGTATGCAATTTTACCAGGTGTAAACAAAGATGAGTTTCAACACAAAGCAACTCAAATTATGGAGAACCCTGAGCTCTACTACCATGTTATTTCAAGAAAAAACGATTTGCACGCGGTAAGAGATGTTAGAAACAACTCAGAGACTTATATTTGTTACGAACAACAGAGATTAATTCCTCATTTCAATTTAGATGAAGTGTCTGATCCTTGTCTTATCATGTTTAAATATGACAGCACTAATAGTCAGTCAGTATCAGTTGCCCTACCCGATTTACACCAAACGGCCTACTCTCGCGAGCATAAAGATAAACAGTGGACAAGTTCTGAACATGATTTAACACTCAATTTTGATGGTGTGTGGAGTGTTGAGATTGACAACCCCTCAATTCTAAAAGTTGAACACATAAACGGAAAAACAGTGGTTACAGTTAAAGCACAACACGGAGTGTCTAACCATTTTAAAATGACTAAATAGTAAATAATTAGGAACTGTATAAAATGATAAATAGTAGAAGGGTAGGTATTCTTTTCTTACCCTTATTGATTCCGCTGTTTATATTAGCTGGAAACAAAGAAAAATATAAAACAGTGCTTGTATATTCGTGCAACTTCGAAACCCAGTCTGATTTAGAAGACTGGGTGATGGAGGGGCCGGGTGTTGCAGAAATACAAGATGGCAAACTAATTATATATCCCAGGTATTACGATGCTGTTGTTGATTATCTGAAAAGAAACAATAAGGTATTCGATGGACTTGGTGTAAACTTTTATGAAGCAGTAGAGGCAGCAATGCGCAAAGACCTTGGAGAAGAAGGAGTGAAGAAGTATTATAATAATGGTGAGTTTAGTGGCGGACATATTGTATATTGGAACAAATTTGTAACACCCAACAATTACATTCTTGAATGCGATTTTCAGAGTTTAAGTGAGCATGCCCTGCACATGGTTATGTTTAGTGTTACTGGTATGGAGGGTGAAGATGTTTTTGCCGATCATTTAAAAAAGAGGAATGGCGTTGCTGCTCAGTACACTCAAAGCGATTTGTACAGCTACCGGATATCGTTTTTCGCACCCGGAAGAGACACTTCTAATATGCGCAAAACTCCTGGCAAGAGACAAACCATTAAAGGACCAGACTATACGATTGACGATAAAACTAAGGTGCATCATCTTAAAATTGTAAAGTATAACAACACCATTGAATGGTACATTAATGGTAAGCTAAGCTTTCATTTTAAAGATGACTTGGAAGATGGCCCATTGGCCGGCGGACAAACAGCTCTTAGATTGATGGTTCCTGCTAAAGGTTTATACGATAATTATAAGATATATGAAATAGTGGAATAATGGAGTTAAATAAAAAATAATCTTTAGCTAAATAAATTAATAAGAAGGCCCTTTCAAGTTTGATTCATAAACTTAAAAGGGCCTTCTTATTATATTCTCTTTTAATGCTAATATCTCCTTATTTTATGACATAATTGTTGAATCTGACTACCTCAAATTTGACTCTCATGACATTGTTGTTGAATCCTACACCTTCGATTTAACTTTAAACTCATAAAGATGATTGATGCTTAAAATGATTTCCATGAAAGGTTGTGAAACTTTCAGTATTTATCACTCCTGTATTATTATTGTAAATTACAACGGTTACACACTTTGAAAAAGTGTATAAGCGAGTAAGATTTAGAGTAACCTATAAAGTTGATCATTGCTATATTAACCAGTATTATTTACGTTTTTAGCTTTGCGTAGATGCTGGGGCGTCGAACTCCGCTGATATAGGCCACTATTTCAAGGAGTTTGCTGGCGTAGCAGATACGTACACTTCGACAGGCTTAGTGTACAGATAAAAGCGAACATAGCCCAAAAGTGGGCCTTTGTATTAAATTTCAACAAGCCAGTAAACCTCTGATTATTAATCGTTGACATACATACTAATGAAAATGTGATGAATAATGCGGGTTAAATAAACATCTATATTAGTTACTCAACTAACAAAAATCATTATATTTGAGAAAACTATTTATGTTTTTTCGTTTACTGAAAGAATTTCACGCAATAGCATGATAAAAATTTTACTCTTAATTGATTATTCAAGTGAGTTTAGTCGCCGTTTAATGAGGGGCCTCATTCGGTACTCAAAAGATAATGGACCTTTTATATTCTACAGACTTCCTTCGTATTACAAGACACTTTATGGAAAAGATGGAATTGTGGAGTGGGCAAAAGAATGGGACGCTGACGCTATTATTGCTTTATGGGATCATGAAGAAGACGAAAGCAGGTTGAAGCAACTTGATATTCCGATAGTTCTACAAAACTACAAAGATCGGAGTAGTTATTACTCTAACCTTACTGGCGATTATTACGGAACAGGCGTAATGGCTGCTAGTTTATTTATTCAACGTAAATTTAAAAACTTTGCATTTTATGGTAATAAGGGAGTAGTATGGTCACGCGAAAGAGCACTTGGCTTTAAAAGTGAAGTAGAAAAAGCAGGAGCCCATTATTTTTATTTTGAATCTGAAAATCTTAGAGGTGGAGAATGGACTGCAAGCCATGTTTTGCTGGATAAATGGTTAATTTCTCTTCCTAAACCTGTAGCACTGTTAGCGTGCGATGACAATTTTGCATTACAAGTATCTGAAATTTGCAAAATAAACAATATCAGAATTCCACAAGATATCTCTTTGCTTGGTGTGGACAATGATGACCTTATATGTAACCTATCCGATCCTCCAATATCATCCATTGTATTAGACGTTGAAAAAGGAGGTTACGAAGCTGGGAGGCTTATACATCAATTAATAAGAAAAGAAAGAACAGAACCTTTTAATATCGTTATCAATCCCACCCGGTTTGAGTTGCGCCAATCGACTGAGCTATATAATATTAAAGATGAGAACATTAATGAAGTTGTGAAATATCTTGTGGAAAATTTTAATACTGATATCTCCATTGATGACCTATCTCAAATTGTACCCCTCTCGCGAAGAAACTTAGAAATTAAATTCAAAAAAGAGATGGGTTCTTCTATATATCAGTTTATTCTTGAATTGAGAATAGAGCACTTTTCAAATTTATTGTTAACCACTGATCGCTCTTTATTTGACCTTGCTCTTGAATCCGGATTCAATGATTGCAAAAACATTTCACGCATTTTTAAAAAATTCAAGGGAACCACACCTATTGAATTTCGTGATAAATGGAAAGACTGAAAGCAAGGATTAACGCTTTTTGAAGATAACCTTACGCTTTTAGGGTGAAAAAATATAAAGCGTTGTGATAAATTTGGCTTTTAAATAATCTAAACCAAATAACTCATGCATTTTACAACATGAAAATCTATGACTAATACATTACAAACTGAAAAAGTATCAGATAAAAGAACTCGTATTATCGGCATTGCCATTGTGGCAAGCATGTTTTTTATTTTTGGTTTTGTTTCGTGGATAAATGCTATTTTAATCCCCTACTTCAAAATAGCCATGGAACTTACAAACTTCCAATCATATTTTGTTGCATTTGCCTTCTACATAGCCTATTTAGTTATGGCAATTCCCTCGGGTTTATTTCTAAAACGTGTTGGATTTAAAAAGGGTATTATGTATGGGTTTATGATTTTGGCTTTAGGTGCATTCATATTTGTACCCGCCGCATACACTCGTGCATTCCCTATATTCTTGGTAGGTCTTTTTTCAATAGGCACAGGACTGGCTATACTCCAAACAGCTGCTAACCCTTACATTACTATTATTGGCCCCATTGAAAGTGCCGCAAAGCGCATGAGTATTATGGGCATTTGCAACAAAGGTGCAGGTATTATTGCTCCATTAATATTTGCAGCTGTAGTACTTAAAGTTTCGGATAGCGAAATGTTTACACTTTTAGATTCGGGCACCTTAACAGAAACAGCTAAAAACTTGATGCTTGATGAGTTTATCAGACGTGTAATATTGCCATATACTATATTAGGAGCGCTCCTATTGTTTATGGGAGTTGGGATTCGTTATTCTGCATTACCTGAAATTGATGTCAACGAAGATAATCCTGATCCAAATTTAAACGGAACAAATCAGATAGTAAGAAATAGACTTGTCGATTTTCCTTATCTTATATTGGGTGCTATTGCAATCTTTTTACATGTAGGGACGCAAGTAATCGCTATTGATACAATAATCAATTATGCCGACACAATGGGTCTGGATTTAATAGAAGCTAAGTTTTTTCCCTCCTACACACTCACAATGACAATAATAGGATATATAATGGGTATTATATTGATACCGAAATATGTTACTCAAAAAAACGCACTTATCTTTTGCACTGTTTTAGGACTCTTTCTTTCTTTTGGTGTAATTTTTGCCGATTGGCAAGTTACACTTTTTGGTCACCAAGCAAACGCATCAATTTTCTTTTTAGCTTCCATCGGTTTACCTAATGCATTGATTTATGCTGGTATATGGCCTTTATCTATACACAACTTAGGTCGATTCACTAACACAGGCTCTTCTCTTTTGATTATGGGACTATCCGGAAATGCAATACTGCCGCTCATATATGGCGCATTAGCAGATGAGTATAGTCTTAGAATAGGATATTGGGTGCTGATTCCTTGTTTCGTGTATTTAGTTTGGTTTGCGTTGCACGGACACACAATTAATTATTGGAGAAAACCTAAAACAATTATACAACCATGAATAGACTTATAATAACAAATGGAAAAATCGTTTTTCCCGATATAATAATCGAAGATAAAGCGTTAGTATGTGAGAACGGATATATTAAAGAGATTAAAGCCATTTCAGAAATAAACATCGAGAGAACAGACGAAGTTATTGATGCAAAACAAAATTTCGTTTCACCAGGGTTTGTAGATATTCATACACACGGAGGTGGTGGACACGACTTTATGGATGCAACAGTAGAAGCATACTTGGGAGCAGCAGAAACTCATGCAAAATTTGGCACTACGGCTCTTTTACCAACAACACTAACAAGCACCACAGATGAATTAATGAAAACATTTGCAGTTTACAAACAAGCTGTAAAAGCAAACACCAAAGGGGCTAAGTTTATTGGGTTGCATCTTGAAGGTCCTTACTTTGCATATAATCAACGTGGTGCACAAGATCCCAAATATTTGCGCGACCCAAAACCAGAGGAGTACAATATGATCTTGGAAGCATCAAACGATATTGTTCGTTGGAGTCTTGCACCTGAATTAAATGGAGCTTTGCTTTTTGGCGAAGTTTTAACAAAGAGGAGTATTTTGCCATCAATTGCTCATACAGATGCAATATATGAAGAAGTGTTGGAAGCTCGTAAAGCCGGATTTACTCATATGACTCATCTATACTCATGTATGTCCACAATTACGCGTCGCAATGCTTTCAGGTATGCAGGTGTTGTTGAGGCTGCTTATTTGATAGATGATATGACAGTAGAAATAATAGCAGACGGAATTCATTTACCAAAATCGTTATTGCAATTTGCATACAAATTTAAAGGTTCTGATAAAATTGCTCTTTGCACCGACTCCATGCGTGGTGCAGGGATGCCCGATGGGGAGTCAATTTTAGGGAGTCGTGCTAAAGGTCAAAAAGTAATCATTGAAGATGGGGTAGCCAAACTTCTTGACAGAACAGCATTTGCCGGAAGTGTTGCTACAACAGATCGATTGGTACGTAACATGATAAATCTGGCGGAGGTATCTTTAGTTGAAAGTGTGAAGATGATGACACTCACTCCAGCTCGAATTATGAATATAGACAATAAAAAAGGTTCTATTGAAGTTGGAAAAGATGCAGACCTAGTGATTTTTAATGAGAAAATTAATATTTTACATACAATAATAGATGGAAAAGTTATATACAGTAACTGATAAAGAGAAGACAATTTTCAACAAGGGAAAGTTAAAAGTAAAAATACTTCCTACACGAGATGCAATGGGAGCTAACGCTGCTAAAGATACAGCACAAAAAATAAACGAGTTGCTACAAGAAAAAAAGGAAATAAATATGATTTTCGCTGCTGCTCCATCACAACAGGAATTTATGCATCATTTGATTTTAAATAAATCAATTGACTGGAGTCGCATTAATGCTTTTCATATGGACGAGTACATTGGGCTTGAAAAAGATGCAACGCAAACATTTGGGAACTTCCTAAAAAAACATCTTTTTAGCAAAATCCCGTTCAAAAGCATTCAATATATTGATGGACAAGCGCAAGATCAAGAAGAAGAATGCAACAGATATGCTAAACTACTTAAAGAATTTCCAGCTGATATTGTTTGCTTGGGTATAGGTGAAAATGGTCACATTGCATTCAATGACCCACATGCAGCAGATTTTAACGATCAAAAAATTGTAAAAGTAGTGGAGTTAGATACTGCTTGTAGAACACAGCAAGTAAACGAAGGACAATTTGCTCATATAAACTTAGTACCTTCGCAAGCAATAACCATTACAATTCCCGGTTTATTGAAAGGAGACTACATGTATTGCATGGTTCCGGCAAAAAACAAAGCCGAAGCTGTTTATAGAACGCTCAACGGAGAAATTGATGAAGAGTGTCCGGCAACAATATTAAGAACAAAAGAAAATGCTGTTTTATACTTAGATATAGAGAGTGCCTCAAAATTATAATAGAAGAAAAAAAAATGAAAACAAAAAAGAACATACTCATAACCTTTCTCTTATTGGGAGGAATGTTTATAAACTTACAAGCACAAATCAAGATTGGAATTATAGGTTTAGACACGTCACATTCAACAGCATTTACAAAACTGTTGAATGGGGATGATAAAAAAGCAGAATACAAAGATTTTAAGATTGTAGCTGCCTATCCGTATGGTTCAAAAACAATTAAATCGAGCTTCGACAGAATACCAGAGTATACTGAAGAAGTAGAGAAATATGGAGTAGAGATTGTCAACTCCATTGCTGAACTGCTAAGTAAAGTAGATTGTGTTATGCTAGAAACAAATGATGGCAACCTTCATCTGAAACAAGCAGAAGAAGTGTTTAAAGCTGGCAAAATTGTTTTTATTGATAAACCTATAGGTGCAAGTTTAGCACAAGCTATTGCCATTTTTGAGCTAGCCAACAAATACAATGTGCCTGTTTTTAGTTCATCTGCTTTGCGATTCAGTAAAGAAACCCTGAAGCTCCGAAATGGAGAATTGGGTGAGGTAATGGGCGCAGACTGCTATTCTCCTGCAAAAGGTGAACCTTCGCATCCCGATTTCTCTTGGTATGGTATTCATGGTGTAGAAACGCTTTTTACGGTTATGGGAACAGGATGTAAATCGGTTAATAGAATGTCTTCTGAAGGTACGGATGTTGTAGTAGGTCTTTGGGAAGATGGAAGAATTGGCACATTCAGAGGCATCAGAGAAGGCAAAGCAGGTTATGGCGGAACAGCTTTCACTTCAAAAGGGATTGAACCTGTAGGCGGTTACGATGGATACGGACTTCTATTAGATGAAATATTGAAGTTCTTTGAAACTCTTGCTGTACCTGTTTCTGAAAAAGAAACAATTGAAATTTTTACTTTCATGGAAGCTTCAAATGAAAGTAAACGGCAAGGTGGTAAAATTATTTCGATGGAATCAACATTAAAAAAGGGACAAAAAGAAGCCAAAAAACTTATTGATAACTTATAGTTTTAGGTCACTCTCAGAGTTAAGCTCTCTAGCTTTTTGTTCTGAATCTGCTGAAATAAATTTTAAAAGAGTACAGATTATTATGCTAATGGTCAAATACATCTTTCTAACCCGCATTATTCATCACACTTTTATTAATATACATCTAACTAGCTATCAAAAAAATGTTTAAAACTTCGCCTACTTTATTTCAGTGACTCAATTTTGGGTAATGTTCGCTTTTATCCCTGTACTGAGCCTGTCGAGGTGTGGCTCCTGAGCGTAACCGAGGGGCAACATCTGCTTTCTTTCAAACTCCTTGAAATAGCAACCTATATCGGCGGAATTCGACGCCACGCATCTGCATAAAGCTAAAAACGTGAATTATACGGGTTAAGTAAGACCAAAACTATTTTAAAATATATCTAACCAATGAAATATCTAAATATTACTTTTTTATTCTTACTGCTTATTGCTTGTCAACAAGCCAATAAAAAAGAAAATTACATGAACAGTTTTACGGGTAAAAAAGGTGAAGTGAAACTAATAGTTTTAGCACCAGGACATTTTCATGCAGATTTGTTGCAAAAAAACAAATTAGAACAAACAAATGACTCTGTACATGTGTATGCTCAAGAAGGAAGTGAATTAGAACAATACTTGGCTCGAGTTGAATCTTACAATAGTCGAGAAGAGAATCCAACGCAATGGCAAGAAGTTATCTATCGTGGCAATAATTTTTTAGAGAAAATGCTTGAAGACAAAGCAGGAAATGTAGTTGTTTTGGCAGGAAACAATAAAGAAAAAACGCATTGTATTTTCGAGTCTGTAGCAGCTGGCTTCAATGTATTATCGGATAAACCGATGGCAATTAACAAAGAGAACTTTGAGTTATTAAAACAAGCTTATGACACTGCGCAAGCAAATAATACGATGATTTATGATATGATGACCGAACGATACGATGTTCTAAATATCATTGAGCGAAAACTCATCAATAACAAAGATTTATTTGGAGAGTTGCAAACAGGTACTGTAAGCCAACCATCCATATCAATGGAAAGCATACATCACTTCTATAAAGAAGTTTCAGGACAACCACTTATCAGACCTTCATGGTATTACGATGTAGAACAACAAGGAGAAGGTATTGCCGATGTGACAACACATTTAATAGACCTGGCACACTGGAAAAGCTTTCCGGAAGAAGCAATTAATTACAATGCAGATGTAGAAGTAATTTCAGCTACTCGTTGGCCAACAGAATTAAGTCTGCAAGACTTTACAAAATCTACAAATACTGACACTTTCCCGAGCTATTTAGACAAATACGTAGAGGATGGTAAACTTATGGTTTATGCAAATGGGACTATTAACTACAAAGTGAAAGATATAAATGTTGGACTAAAAGTAATTTGGAATTATAAAGCACCAGAAGGAAGTGGTGACACTTTTAGTGCAACCATGAAAGGAACTAAAGCTAATATCAACACTATCCAAAACAAATCTACCAACTTCACAAAAAAGTTGTATATTGAAAAAGCAGCAAATGTAGACAAAGATGAGTTTGAGTATCACTTATACGATGCAATAGAGCAAATAAAAAAAGACTTCCCAACAGTTTCCATAAAGCCATCCACAACAAATGTGCAAGAGTATTTAATAAACATCCCTGTTGAAGAAAAGAGAGCTCATGAAGCGCATTTTCAGAATGTAGCCCAGAATTTTTTC
>CAZIUT010000015.1:0-16727 GCA_964542545.1 uncultured Dysgonomonadaceae bacterium
TGCAATCAACCTCCATTACTTTACCCACTTTAAGTTGTACTTTAAGGTTGGCTTCGTCATTACCTTTGTTGGCTGCTGTAACAGCATGCGGAATCATTCCTTCAATAGAAGGATAAACTGCATCACCATTTAATTTATAAACAGTGTCGGCCGATTCTTTGTTTTTAGTGTTGGTGCAAGCAGCAATAAAAAATATTGCTAAGGCAACCATTAAAATTCTAAATGTAATCTTTTTCATAAATAATATAGTTGTAATTAATTTGTTCACTCTCTATTTAACATTTCAAAAGGACTTATTGTTTTGTATTTCAAGCTCAAATTTAACTTTTAGACATGCTCTTCTCTCTTTTGGTTTATTCGTCTCATGCTAATTATCTATATTTGCAGTTGTGAAAAGGAAAATTCTACATATTGATATGGATGCATTTTATGCATCAATTGAGCAGCGAGACAACCCCGACTATAAAGGGAAACCGCTGGCAGTAGGTCATGGTGCTGAGCGTGGTGTTGTTGCTGCGGCTAGTTATGAGGCACGCAAATATGGTGTTTATTCTGCTATGCCTTCTGTAGTAGCTTCTAGAAAATGCCCACATCTTATATTTGCAAAGCCTCGTTTTGAAGTATATCGGTCCGTATCGCAACAAGTGAGAGAAATATTTTTAGAGTATACTGATAAGGTAGAGCCACTTTCTCTTGATGAGGCCTTTTTGGATGTTACTACAAATAAAAAAAACATGCGTTCTGCCACTCATATTGCCAAGGAGATAAAGCAAAAGATTCAGGAGCAGACTCATCTTACTGCGTCTGCAGGGGTTTCGTATAATAAGTTCTTGGCAAAGATTGCATCGGACTACAATAAACCAAATGGAATATATGTGATTACTCCGCAAAAGGGACAAGCTTTTGTGGAACAATTGAATATAAAAGATTTTTTTGGTGTAGGTCCAGCCACAGCTTCTAAAATGAATGAGTTAGGTATTTTCAATGGAGCTGATTTAAAGAAATGGAGCGAAATGGATTTGGCTCATCATTTCGGCAAAACAGGATTGTCTTATTATCAATATGCAAGAGGTTTGGATAATAGAGAAGTGGAGTCTGAGCGAGTTCGCAAATCATTGGGAGCAGAGGAAACATTTCTGGAGGATTTGTCAGAATTGGAGAGTGTTGAACAGGAGTTAGACAAGATAGCCCAAGAAGTATCTAAAAGAACAACGAAAATTGATTTCAGAGCTAAAACTTTGACCCTGAAAGTGAAATATGCTGATTTTAGCATTGTTACACGCAGCGTTACACTCAATCATTATATTACAGCTTCGCAAGAGATGCTGCGTATAGCAATGGAGTTGATGACACGTGTGGAAGATGTAGAAACTAAGAAAATACGTTTGCTAGGATTGACGCTCAGAAACCCCGATGCCGAAGATTTTGATTGCTCTGGCATGCCAATTCAATTAAAGATAGACTTCAAGAATCCTATGACTCCCTATATAGATAAATGAAAGCACCAATATATTAGAAAGCAACTATTGGCATTTAAATGGTTTTGGCAAACTGTTCGGGGTGCTTTGCTTCGATATGGTTATATTTAGATCTAATAATCTCAATATCCCCATCTGTATCGCCAGTTGGGTAGAAAGTGTCTAGAAAAGAAACTGTTTTTGTTCCATAATCTAAAGCTACTAACACAATCGGTACGTTTGCTTTGAAAGCGATATAATAAAAACCTTTTTTCCATTTACGTGTTAGCTTACGAGTACCCTCAGGAGTAATAGCTAATTGGAACTTATCTCTTTTCTCGAACTCTACTGCTAATTTATCAGTAATGGAGGTTCTTCTATCTCTATCAACGGGTATGCCGCCAATGCTGTTAAAAAGGTGGTTGAATGGGAAAAAGAACCAATCTTTCTTGATAAGAAAGTTAGCTGTTCGTCCGATAGAAGTATAGGCTAGCTTTCCTACTATGAAATCCATATTTGTAGTGTGAGGCGCTACAGCAATAACGCATTTATCAACTTCGGGTAATACTTCTCCTACTTTCCAACCCATTAATTTGAGAGTAAACTTACTTAATCTTTTTTTCATTGATTGATATACTTGTTGATTGTCTCCGAGTAGACGTTTATGTCTATACTTAAACAAATGTACTATTAATATGTTTGTTATACTTGAGAATAGCTATTTGGTTGCATATTATTCATTGTCGTTCAATTCTTCCAATTCAATAATTGCTTTCTCCCAATTGGTCATAGTTTCTGTTATATGTTGTTGCATCTCTTCGTGCAATTGATATAACGTAGTGTCGGCAGCGCCTTCAGGTGTAGATAGTTCTGTTTCTATTTTTTTTGTTTTTAACTCCAATTGATGAATCTCTTTTTCTAAATCCCCCACTTTTCTTTCCAGTCGGCGAACTATTCTATTGTGCTCTTTTTGTTCTTGATAAGATAGTTTATTTTCCGAAACAGGTTTGCTACTTTCATCTTCTATAGTGGTTGGATGGTTTGTAGAAAGTTCCAACTGTTGTAGGCTCTCCATATTTTTCTTATCAAGAAAATCATATATACCCCCCATATGTTCTAAAACCTTTCCACCACCAAACTCATATACTTTAGTTACTAATCCTTCTAAGAAGTCGCGGTCGTGAGATACAATTATTGCAGTACCATCAAAATCTAAAATGGCTTGTTTGAGCACATCTTTTGATGCCATATCTAGGTGATTAGTAGGCTCATCAAGAATAAGTAAGTTGACAGGTTCAAGTAGTAGACGAATCATAGCTAGTCTGCTTTTTTCTCCACCCGACAGTACGCTAACTGGCTTATCGGATGCTTCGCCTCCAAACATAAATGCACCCAGAATGCCGCGTATCTGTGTGCGGATATCGCCAGTAGCAACATAATCTATTGTTTCAAATACAGTCATGTTTTCGTCAAGTAGTTGTGCTTGGTTTTGAGCAAAATATCCAATTTTTACGTTGTGCCCCAGTTTGAGTTTCCCATCGTAGTTAATCTCATTCATAATGCACTTAACCAAAGTAGACTTACCCTCCCCGTTCTTGCCAACAAAGGCAAGTTTCTCTCCACGGTTGATAGTGAAGGTAACATCAGAGAAAACGGTGTGATGTCCGTATGTTTTACTAACATTCTCCATTGTCACAGGGTACGACCCTGAGTGTGGTGCTGGGGGAAACTTCAAGTTTAACTGAGAAGTATCCACGTCGTCAACTTCTACTCGTTTTAGTTTTTCTAGCTGTTTGATGCGCGATTGCACCTGTATTGATTTAGAGGCTTGATAGCGAAACCTATCTATAAAAGCCTCTGTATCTTCAATCTGCTTCCGTTGATTCTCATAGGCTCGCATTTGTTGTTCGCGTCGTTCTTTGCGAAGCACTACAAAATCAGAGTAGTTTACCTTGTAATCAAATATTTGGCCGAGCGATATTTCAATAGTTCTGTTAGTTACAGCATCTAGAAATGCCCTGTCGTGCGATACAAGCATAACAGCATTGGCGCTTTTAGCAAGAAACCCTTCAAGCCATTGTATAGATTCTATATCTAAATGGTTGGTAGGCTCGTCAAGTAATAGCACGTCCGGGGCTTGCATCAGCAGTTTGGCTAGCTCAATACGCATGCGCCACCCTCCGCTAAACTCTGTGGTGGGTCTGTCGAAATCGCTTCTTAAAAAACCTAGCCCCATTAGGGTCTTCTCAATTTCAGCCTCAAAATTATTGATGCCACGCATCAATAACTGCTCTTGCAAGACCGCCGATTGGTCTATAAGCTTGTGGTAGCTCTCTGACTCAAAGTCTGTTCGCTCCGCCATTTCTTGATGCATAGCATCAAGCTTTTTCTGCATATTTGTGAGGTGTGCAAAAGCCATACTTGCCTCATTCTTTACGGTGCGTGTATTATCGAGTCTCATCTGTTGAGGAAGATACCCAATAGTTACCTCCTTAGGATACGAAATTATGCCACCTGATGGTTGTTGTAACCCTGCTATTATTTTCAAAAGAGTCGATTTGCCTGCACCATTTCTGCCAACAAGTGCTATTCGTTCGTTCTTATTCAAAACAAACGACACTTCGTCGAAGAGGGTGAAGCCACCGAACTCAACATTTAAATTTTCTACTGATACCACGTAATTTCAATTTTATACAAAGAAACTTCTTTAGAATAGATTATGAAAATTTTTATACTTAAAGCTCCAAAAAACAATAGCCTTGATTGTGTAAACTAACACATAATCTATATCTTTGTAGAAATATAATCTATTTATTATTGATATGAGAACATTATCTTTCTTTTTTGCAACATTTGTTATGCTATTGTGTGTAGGTTCTACTAGTTGTAATAAAAAAAACAGATCAAACGAAGACTCCTCCGAGTGGGTGCAACTATTGGCCGAGAACAATCTAGATGATTGGACTGTGAAAATAAAAGGCTATGAGGTAGGCGATAATTATGGCAATACTTTCCAAATGGAAAACGGCATCTTAAAAGTTCGTTACGACGATGATGCTTATCCTACTTTTGATAACCGATTTGGGCATATCTTCTATAAAGACACATTCTCGCACTATTTATTGAGATTGGAGTACCGTTTTGTAGGTCAGCAATCTACAGGTGCACCTGGTTGGGCTTATCGCAATTCAGGCATTATGTTTCACGGACAATCTCCCGAAAGCATGGCCTTAGATCAAGATTTCCCTGTTTCAATTGAGTATCAATTGCTGGGTAGCGACTCTACAAGAGCACAAGTAACAGGTAGTGTGTGCACACCAGGTACAAATATAGTGATGGGTAATGAGTTAATTTTGGATCATTGTATACAATCATCTTCTGATATATATATGGACGACCTGTGGGTAACTGCTGAGTTGGAAGTGCGTGGCAATGAAATTGTAAAACATATTATTAATGGAGACACAGTGATGATCTATACTCAACCACAACTGGATGAACGCGAGCAGTATTACCAAAAAATATTGAAAATGAATAATGGTAAGCAATTGCTGTCGAGTGGAACAATCTCGTTGCAAAGCGAAGGTCATCCATGCGATTTTAGAAACGTGGAAATTAAGATTCTAAAAGAGTAGCAAAGCAATTGTAATCTTCTTTTTTAATAAAAAGCGATGGATAGGGCTCATCCAAAACGTTAATTTGATTGCTAGCCATTACATTTTAAAAGGAAAGCTGTATATTTACGCGTTTTTCAATAATATTATCTTACTTCTCTGATTTAAACATGACTTCAAAAAGCTCTAAAACTAGTAAACCGTCTAAAAAACAAAACAGGAAGGCCAAAGTGTTCTTATTGGCAATTGGTTTTCTGTTTGGTGTAGCTGTGGTGTTTGCGTTGTATCAAACTTCAGTTTATTTTTCAACCAACAACTCATGCGCTATATGTCATGTGCATCCTCATGCCCATGAAAGTTGGCAATTATCATCGCATGTGAACAACAAAAGCGGGGTGATGACCAACTGTGTTGATTGTCATTTGCCACCCCAAAGCGACACCTGGAGTCATTATACAGCAAAGCTAAAGCTAGGAGTGCGTGATGTGTGGAGTTTTATGACAAAAGATACCGCCGACATGGACTGGGCAGCAAAATCGGAGCTTGAAAACGCAATCAAATATATCCCCAATGAATCGTGTAAGGCTTGTCATCAAAATATATTCCCTGAAGGAATATCGGACGATGGCATAACAGCGCATTTACACTACGATGAAAACGAAACCAAACTGAACCTGCAATGTATTAGTTGTCATTTAGATGTTGGGCATTACGACCCTAATTATTCGCACTCTCAAATGGAAGGTATTCCTGGATATGGTGAGGGTGGAAGCAATGTGATGGACACATCCTTATTTTATAAAGAGCCAGCAACCATATCAAACTTTATAGATTTTACTGAAACTATTCCACAAACCCCTATATCTTTTAATATGGTTGCCATTCCGGGTGGCACCTTCAAGATGGGTAGTTCAAAGAAAGAACCCTTTCATAAACCCGATGAAGCTCCTGTGCATAATGTGACGGTGAGTCCCTTCTTTATGGCAGAGGTGGAAACAACATGGGACCAGTTTTGGGCTTTTTATGCTAGCACTATGAGCGAAGGGCGCACACCGCCCGAAACTACTTATGCGCAAAACTTGCAAGCAATGGATGTGGACGGTATATCGGGTCCAACTCCTCCTTTTGGGTTCCCTGATCAAGGATGGGGTGGTAATGACAGACCTGCCATAACCATGACGCACTATGCGGCAGAGACGTTTTGCCAATGGTTATCTAAAAAAACAGGTAAGAACTACCGACTACCAACCGAGGCAGAGTGGGAGTATGCCGCAAGAGGTAATACCGAAACACCTTATTTCTTCGAAGGCAATCCAAAAGATTACTCCGACTATGGCTTCTGGAGAAAGATTTTCCCAGCTAAAACAGACAATATAACTTCTTATATAATCTACGAGAAAAACAGCTATAATCGCTCGCAAGAGCCTAGTACTGTTGAAGCAAATCCTTTTGGATTGAAAAATATGTTGGGAAATGTGATGGAGTATACCGCTGACAGATATGACCCCAATGCTTACGAAAAACGTGCCAATGGTGCAACTAATCCTATTGTAACCGAGGGAGAAGAATGGGTGATAAGAGGAGGGAACTATGCGTCGGATGCGTCGGAAGTGCGCTCTGCTGCACGTAGTAGTACCCAACACGACGACTGGATGCGAACCGATCCACAACAACCCAAAAGTATTTGGTGGTATAGCGACTACAAGGGTATTGGCTTTAGGGTGGTGTGTGAACCAGATGTATCTTTACTCACAAAATAACCAATGAGCCACAGGCTCAAAAAAAATACAATTAACATGATGAAAGAAAATAAACTAAGCAGAAGAACATTCTTGAAAAGCTCTGCGTTGGCAGGAACAATAGGTATGATAGGTGTGGGTGGTGGCACTAGCTTACTCTCATCTTGTAGTAGTGATAGCGATAAAGGCGGGAAAACTAAGTTAAGAGAACCTGGTACTTATTATATTCCCGAACTGCCAGATATGGCTGCCGATGGTAGGGAGTTGCGGGCTGGCGTTATTGGTTGTGGCGGTCGAGGATCGGGTGCAGCTTTTGATTTCTTGAACTCTGCCAATGGTGTTACCATTGTTGCTTTGGGCGATGTGTTTGAGGAACGTGTTACAAGCTTGGCCGATAAATTGAAAAGTGAAAAGAATATAGATATAGCTGCCGATAAACGATTTGTAGGTTTAGATGCCTACAAACAAGTAATAGATAGCGATGTGGATGTAATTATAGAATGTACTCCGCCCTTCTTTCGTGCTTCGCACTTTGAGTATGCAATTAAACAAAACAAGCATTGCTTTTTGGAGAAGCCTATGTTTTTGGATGCTGTAGGATATCGGAAGGTTGTGGCCGCATCAAAGCAAGCGCAAGCAAAAAAACTAAGCGTTGTTACCGGAACACAGCGGCATCATCAACGAAATTATGTAGCATCTTTTCAACAAATTATGGATGGAGCTATAGGCGATATTACGGGTGGAACTGTTTATTGGAACCAATCTATGTTATGGTATCGCGATCGTCAACCAGCCTGGAACGATTTTGAGTATATGATTAAAGATTGGGTTAACTGGCGTTGGCTGTCGGGCGACCATATTATAGAGCAACATGTACACAATATTGATGTGTTCACATGGTTTAGTGGATTGAAGCCTGTAAGTGCTGTAGGATTTGGTTCGCGTCAAAGACGTGTAACTGGCGACCAATATGATAATTTTAGTATTGATTTTACGATGGAGAATGGAATTCATCTGCATAGTATGTGCAGACAAATAGATGGTTGCACAAATAATGTGAGCGAATTTATACAAGGTACTAGAGGATCGTGGTCTACAGCGAATGCTGAAACAGTGATAAAAGACTTGGCTGGAAATGTTATCTGGAAATATGATAAGGAAGATGAGAAAGCTACTTATAAACAAACAAATCCATATATTCTTGAGCATGTTAACTTGGTGAATAGTATCCGTAAGAATACGCCTATAGAACAGGCCTCAGAAACAGTTGTCTCTAACATGGCAGCACTTATGGGCAGAGAGTCGGCCTACACAGGATTGGAAACAACTTGGGAGGGAATGACTGCATCGTCATTGGATTACACGCCTGCTGATTTGAATATAGGCAAGATGGATATGAGTTCGTATGTGACTCCGGTGCCAGGAACAGCAAAGTAATGTGCGTTTTGTAATATTTGGTGTGAGTTGTACGTGTATGCTAAGTGCGATATTTAAGCGTTTGCAGTAGAGGCGACGATTTAGGGCGTCTCCATGCAATGAGTGAAAATGTTGGAAATGTATGCTGCCAATACACAAATAGAAACTGATACAAAAGATAAATAATTTTACAGGAATGAAAAAGGATAATAAATTAAGCAGAAGGTCGTTTCTTAAAACTTCAGCCCTTGCAGGAACAATAGGTGTAATAGGTGGTGGTGGAACTGCAGGCATGCTATCATCGTGTAGCAGTAATAACAATAAAATAGATGGCACCCCTTTGCGTGAACCAGGGAGCTATTATATACCCGATTTGCCTGATATGGCTGTCGATGGTAAACCTTTGCGCGCTGGAGTTATTGGTTGTGGCGGTCGTGGATCGGGTGCTTCATTCGATTTTTTGAATTCAGCTAATGGGGTTACTATTGTAGCATTAGCCGATATTTTTGAAGAGAAGGTGAACAGTCTTGCAGACAGATTGAAAAAAGAGAAAAATATAGATATTCCTATCGAGAAACGTTTTGTTGGGTTAGAAGCCTACAAACAGTTGATAGATAGTGATGTGGATGTGGTCATAGAATGTACACCTAGTTTTTTTAGACCTTCTCATTTTGAATACATTGTAAAACAGAATAAACATTGTTTTATAGAGAAACCTTTATTTGTAGACTCAGTAGGTTATCGCAAGGTAATGGCTACAGCTAAACAGGCAACTGCTAAAAAACTGACTGTCATTACAGGAACTATTCGTCATCACCAACGTAGTTATGTTGAGTCATACAAGAAGATTTCGGATGGTGCTATCGGTGAAATAACGGGTGGGGCTGTTTATTATAACGGTGGTGCACAGTGGTCGCGAGAGCGTCAGCCAGGATGGACAGATTTTGAGTATATGATTAAGGATTGGTTTAATTGGCGTTGGCTATCAGGCGATATGATTATTGAACAACATATTCATAGTATAGATGCCTTTGTATGGCTTACAGGATTGAAGCCCTTGAGCGCAATAGCATTCGGCTCATCACAGCGACGCTTGTCGGGCGATCGTTATGATAACTTTAGTACAGACTTTACTATGGAAAATGGGGCGCATATGCATAGTATGTGTCGACAAATAGATGGTTGCACCAACAATGTAAGTAATTACATACAAGGAACCAAAGGCTCGTGGATAGGAGTAGGTGCTGTTGGTGGGGAGGTAATGATAAAGGATTTAGCTGGCAATGTTATTTGGCAGTTTGATGAAGAAAAAGAGAAAGCTGAATATAAGCAAACTAATCCATTTGTGCTTGAACACGTGAATTTAGTGAATTGTATCAGAAAGAACGCCCCAATTGAACAAGCTTCTGAGGCCGCAGTGTCGAATATGGCTGCGTTGATGGGTAGAGAATCAGCCTACACCGGACTGGAAACAACTTGGGATGGGATGACATCTTCTTCTTTAGATTACACTCCATCCGATTTGAATATGGGGTCAATGGATATGAGTTCGTTTGTAACTCCGGTGCCAGGAACTGGGAAATGATAGGATATAGTAGTGCAGAGACGCTCACGAGTCTCTCTGGATTATAAAATATTAAAAATTATGAAAACAATACATTGGGGATTTATAGGTTGCGGAAGTGTAACCGAACTGAAAAGTGGACCTGCCTTTGGCAAAGTCGAAGGTTCTAAAGTAGTAGCAGTAATGAGGCGTAATGCTGATAAAGCAAAAGATTATGCAGCGCGTCATGGCATTGATAAATGTTATACTGATGCGCAGCAACTTATTGAAGACGACAATGTTACTGCTATATATGTAGCTACACCTCCTTCTACTCACGCGCAATATGCCATTGCTGCTATGCGAGCAGGTAAACCTGTATATGTAGAGAAACCAATGGCAACAAGCTATGACGAGTGCAAGGAAATGCTACGTGTGTCTGATGAAACTGGCGTGCCTTGTTTTGTTGCATACTATCGTCGCACTTTACCTTACTTTCTTAGGGTGAAACAAATAATTGATGACGGTTTGTTGGGCGAGATATCTAACGTGCAAATCCAATTTGCTATTCCACCCTATGCTACCGATTATAGTCGCGACACCCTACCATGGCGTGTAAACAAAGAGATTGCTGGAGCAGGCTATTTTTATGATTTAGCATCGCATCAATTAGATTTACTTGATTTTTTATTTGGCCCA
This sequence comes from uncultured Dysgonomonadaceae bacterium, assembly GCA_964542545.1. Classification (GTDB taxonomy): domain Bacteria; phylum Bacteroidota; class Bacteroidia; order Bacteroidales; family Dysgonomonadaceae; genus UBA2632. Next base: position 10,469 of record CAZIUT010000015.1, read on the forward strand.
GTAGCTGATGCTTATGGACATACTGTTAATGCTGCAGGGTTATATGATGTTGAAGATTCTGTTTCGGCAGCATTCCAATTTCAATCGGGTTTTGTGGGTAGTGGAAGCTGGAGTTTTGTTGCAGCACCTAACACACGTACAGATACTATTGAGGTGGTTGGGACTAAAGGTAAACTCTCATTTTCCACCTTTATGTTTACAGATATAGTTCTAGAAACTTCAGAAGGGAAAACGGCTTATAAAGAAGCTAATCCAGATAATGTTCAGTATTATCTTATCAAAAGCATAGTAACGTATCTACAAGGAAAAGGAAACGTAGTGACAAGCACATCTCTTTCAGCATGCCGAACAAATTGGGTTATGGATAAAATATTGGGGAATTTGTGATATGAGGCTTAGGATGTGTAGTCTGTCGATAATTTTAAATAGGAAGCAAGGTTAACAGATGAAATAAATTTAAGAGATAACGCGATTAGCTAGTGCAGCACATGCGTGCTAAGCGTAGTTGGAATGTTGCAAAGAAACTCGGAAATCGCAAAACATTAACTAAAATGGCTTTCTCGACTTATCAATCCTTAAGAAAATAAACAGTAGTATAGTGAAGCCCCATAGTGACGAGCCACCGTAACTGAAAAACGGTAACGGTATACCAATTACGGGGGTTAGCCCAAGTACCATCCCTATATTTACTAGCAGATGAAACACGAATATACTAACTACACCATATCCATAGACGCGGGCGAATACTGTTTTTTGTCGTTCGGCAAGAAATATGAGACGCAGTATAAATATCAGAAATAATATGAGTACTGCACTAGCACCAATAAAACCTTGTTCTTCACCAATAGTGCAGAAGATGAAGTCGGTGTCTTGCTCAGGCACATATTTTAGTTTGGTTTGTGTTCCGTTGAGGTATCCTTTGCCTCTAAAAGCACCTGATCCAATGGCTATTTTAGATTGCCCAATATGATAGCCTGCACCCAAGAGGTCTTCTTCCATCCCTAGCGTTACTTTTATGCGTTGCTGTTGATGATGTTGCAATACATCATTGAAAACGTATTCTACTGATTCAAGAAATACAAATGATCCTACTGCAAAAACAGCGATTAATAAATAGATACGCTTCCAATATCGTAAGGAAAGAAACAGCAAGTAAAGTGTAATCAACCCTAACGTAAGAATTGAACTAAAGCCATAATCAACATTTATCCAGCTTGTATAAGATAGAAGGTAACTTATAAAAAAAATAGATGCAGCAGTGACCAATATTACTTTAAGTACTCTCTTGCGCTTGACATAGCTCCAAACCATGCCAGCAGTGAAAATAATAATAATGATGATTGTGTAAACTTCACCACGCGAGAAGATGCCAATCTGCTCTTCTGAGAATTTGAGCCCTATAACAAAATAGACAATCATTGATAGTCCAGTAAAAATAACTCCGCCTGGCAAGCCTTCCCGATAGAGCACGATGATAAGGCTCAGGTAGACTAATGCAGTGCCTGTTTCGCTTTGAAAAACAACAATGAGTGTGGGTAGCAAAATGATAGCTGTCACCAACAACAAGTTGCGTAGCTCCATTAACTTGAAATCGTGTCTGCTAAAAACCTTGGCTATAGCTAGGGCAATAATAAATTTCATAAACTCTGCTGGCTGTAACCTTATAGGCCCAATTACCAACCAAGAACGTGACCCCTTGATATCAGGTGCTACAACAAGTGTAATTAACAGTAAGGTAATACCAAAAGCATAGAAAAGTACCGAAAACGAGTCGAAAAACCTCGGTTCAATTTTCATTATTGCAAATGCAAGCACCAATGATGTCCCCATCCATACAAGTTGCATTCCTGCACGACCTGACAGGTCGAAAAGACTCACAGCATTCTCTAAGTCGAAACTGGCTGCGTAGATATTGAGCCAACCAGCCACAACAAAAACAAGGTAAAGCAGTACAGTCCACCAGTCAATCCGTCCTTTTTCTTTTGTTATGTCACTGTGCATTGAGTCTCTGACTATTTTGAAGATACATATTCGGAAGTATAGATGTGTTTACAATTCTATCCTCAATCCATTTATCTGTTGGTGGTATGGAGTCTTTGAAAAACTTCTGCATCATGAGCCTCCCAATGGGTACAGCATTGCTAGCACCAAAGCGACCATTTTCAACAATTACTGCTATGGCTACCTGAGGGTTATCTTTTGGAGCAAAGCCCAAAAATAAAGAGTGGTCGTCGCCATGTGGATTTTCTGATGTTCCAGTTTTTCCACACACTTCAATTTCTGGGGCTAAGTTGATGCCTCGACAAGTTCCATTTGTTACGGCGTGTGCCATGCCACTAACTGTTTCTTCAAAGAATTCGCGTGGTATCGCTGTATCATGCTTAGTTGTATATGTAGCATTTAGAGGTTTGTCCTTCATCTTCTTTACCACGTGTGGCACATAGTAATGCCCACGGTTGGCAATAAGTGCTGAGAAGTTGGCCAGTTGTAATGGCGTGGTCAAAATTTCACCTTGGCCAATAGATATTGAAATAATATATGAGGCCCGCCAGTTCTCCGTGTTGTAGACTTTTGAGTAAAACTTGCTATTAGGAATAAATCCTCGCTTCTCAGAAGGAAGGTCTACTTCCAGCTTGTTGCCAAACCCAAATGAAACCATGCGGTCTTTCCAGTGATCGAAGGCATCGTTGATATCTGTATAATGAGTGCGATTAGTAAGCATAGCTGTTAGTCCATAACAAAAGTATGAGTTGCATGATGTAGCTAATGCTGGATCAAGTGATAGAGGGCTAGGGTGTCCGTGACAACGTGGGCGTCCGCCCAATGGTGGATATCCACCAGCGCAACCATATTTAGTATCGGTGGTGATGATGTTTTCTGCTAAAAACACAAGTCCTTGTGCGGGTTTGAATGTAGATCCAGGAGGGTACACACCCGATACTGCTCTATTGATAAGAGGTTTGTAGGGGTCGCGCGCTAATTTCATGAAGTTTTCACCAAAGTCGCGACCAGTTAGTAATGCAGGGTCGTAGCTAGGTGCTGCTACCATAGCTAGCACCTCTCCGGTTTTTGGCTCAATCATAATAATACTGCCAATCTTATTCTGCATCAAATATTCTCCATAAGCTTGCAAATCAATATCGATGGCTAATGTTAGGTCTTGCCCTGATACAGGCATTTTGTCGTGTTGTCCCTCTTCATATTTACCTTGAATTCGTCCGTGTGCGTCGCGCAATAGAATTTCAACTCCTTTCTCGCCTCTTAAATCTTCTTCGTGCGATAGCTCTATGCCCGATTTTCCCGCAAAATCGCCTCTGGCATAATAGCTATCTGAAGCCATGGTGTTTTTGTCTACTTCAGCAATATAGCCGAGTATTAATCCCATATTAGGGTATTTGTATTGTCGCTCTGTGCGATTCTGAATGTATATACCAGGAAACTTATAAAGCTTTTCTTGTAGCATAGCGTATTCACGCGTATCTAGTTTCGACATGAACCGTTGTGGAGTGTATGATGAGTAGCCAGGATTTCTGCGTGAGTCACGCATTAAGCTGTCTAATTCGAAAAAGGCTTCTTTCTCAATGCTCAATGTGCTGCAAAAGTCAATAGTGTCAAAATCTTTCATTTCTCTTGCAACCATCATCACATCGTAGGTAGCTTGATTAAATACCAGCAGCTTGCCATTGCGATCGTACATAGCACCACGCGATGGGTAAAGAGTTTTCTTGTAAAAAGCATTGCTATCGGCAAAGTCGCGGTACTTGGTATCTACTATCTGCAAATGGAATAGTTGAACCATATATATAATAGCAATTATTACCACTGCAACTCCGATGATGACACTTCTGTTGAAAAATGGATCCTTTCTATTCATCTGTGGAGAATGTTTTGTACATAAAACTGTCTAGGCCAAAAAGGAGGAACAAAGTGAAAGTAATTGAGGCAACCCATCGTATTACCACAATTTGTGGGTTGAACAAAGAGAATGACTCTAGTGTGAAGAGTGCTGTTTGATGAAGGAAAACTGCTACAGAGGCATACTTAATAAAAGCCCCCGGCGCAGTGTGTATGCTGGGTATGTATTCTTCCGATTGGTCTTTGGTAAAGAACAATTGAAGCAATGAATGTCTAAATGCTGCAACTAGTGTGGTGGCGGCAGCATTTACACCAGGGGTGTTTAAGAAGATATCGATGATCAATCCTAGCAAGAATCCTATAGAAATAACATAAAAAACATTTCGTCCAACAGGAAGCTTCAATAAGAAGTAGATGTAGAGAAACGGAGTGGCGAAACCAAATATACTTATTTGGTTAAAAAGAAGAACTTGCAATACTATTAATACTGCAAATAATAACATCTCGTAAAGATAGTCTAGCTTCATTTAATTTATACTTGTTTCAAGGTCTGTACGCTCTTTATGATATTTATCATTAATGATGAGTACATGCTGTAAAGTTTGAAAATTTGTGCCCAAATCAATATTGAATGTATTAAAATTGTCATCGTTCGATGTGCCCATCTTTTTAGTGTAGCCCACAATTATACCTTCTGGGAATATTCTAGAGAACCCTGTTACAACAGTATCGCCAACTGCAAATAGCTCATGTTTAGGAACTTCCATCAACTGGGCTGTGTTGGCGTTACTACCATCCCAGGCTATCGATCCGAAGTTTTCTGAGTTTTTCAATTTTGCTCCAAGTCTAAACTTCGGATTGATTATTGGAATTATAACAGCTGAGTGTTTTGAAACATTTCTCACCACACCTACTACTCCTGTTGTAGAAATAACCCCCATGTCTGGTTCAACACCATTTATCGAGCCTTTGTTTATGGTGATGTAGTTGTTGAACTTAGATATACTGATATTGACTACATCGGCTGGAATAAACTCGAACTGAGCAGGCACGATTGAATCAAGGGTAAATGCATCTATTATGCTTGTGTCGCCTGTTAGGGTAACAATATGCTCCTTAAGTTGGTGCAATGTGCGCTCTAGCTCTGCAGTTCGCTTAAGCAATTTACTATTGTTGCTTCTAAGTTGGAAAAACGAAGTTATATTATTGGAGATTCCATATAGTTGGCTGCTTGCTTTATTGGCCGATGATAGATAAACACTTCGTTGATAAGAGTTGTGCTTGAACACCAAAAATAGACTGAAAACAATCAATAGTATTGCCAGAAACCATGGACTGTTCCTTAAAATGTAATTAAGAAGGTTTCTCATAAATAGCTCCTATGGTGTATCATGCAATTCTTATCGCATGTTATTGTGAATAATATACAAAAATACTTCTTTATGTATCGGCTCTATAATAGTGTGTAATTGGACGATGTAAAACAGAGGGTTTTCCTATCTCATCAAGAAGTTAAATTTATCAATGTTTCTCAAAGCAATACCTGTTCCAATTGCCACAACACGCAAGGGGTCTTCTGCAACATGAAATTGAATACCTATTTTTTCAGTAAATCTTTTTGACAATCCACGTAACAATGCCCCACCTCCGGTGATGTAGATACCATTGCGAACAATGTCTGCATAAAGTTCGGGAGGAGTGTGCTCTAATGCACTTAAAATGGCAGAGTCTACTTTTGAAATAGATTTTTCGAGGCAGTGCGCAATCTCTTGATATGAAATAGGCACGTCCATCGGAAGAGAAGTCATGCGGTTTGGACCGTGTACCACGAAGTCTTCAGGCGGATCTGATAGTTCTGTAAGCACGGACCCTACGTTGATTTTAATTTGTTCGGCAGTTCTTTCACCTACTTTTATATTGTGTTGACGACCCATGTAATCCTGAATGTCTTCAGTGAGGTCATCTCCCGCAATTTTGATTGATTTGTTTGAAACAATTCCTCCTAGCGATATTACTGCAATTTCGGTAGTACCACCACCTATATCCACAATCATATTGCCTTCGGGTGCTTCCACATCTAATCCTATTCCTAGTGCTGCAGCCATAGGTTCAAAAAGCATATACACATCACGTCCTCCAGCATGTTCTGCAGAGTCGCGAACCGCGCGAATTTCCACTTCTGTGCTACCCGATGGTATGCATACCACCACGCGAAGAGATGGAGAAAAGAATCGTTTTTTGTCCTTGTTGGCCATTTTTATCATGCCACGAATCATCTGTTCGGCAGCGGCAAAATCGGCAATTACTCCGTCGCGAAGTGGACGAATAGTGCGTATATTGTCATGAGTCTTCCCATGCATTTGTCTTGCTTTTTCTCCCAAAGCAATCATTTTATCTGTTTTTC
>CAZIUT010000016.1:0-15918 GCA_964542545.1 uncultured Dysgonomonadaceae bacterium
ATGCTGAAACATCTATCTGCCGAAGAAAGTTTCTCTTACATTACTTCGGAGAAGACTACAGTCAGAGTAATTGTGGACAATGTGATAACTGTTTAAATCCAAAAATAAGAGTGGAAGCAAAAGAACAATTAGTTACGGTTTTAGAGGCAGTAAAAGTCCTTAAAGAGAAACATAAAACCGATTATATTATTAATTTCCTTATAGGGGAAGAAACTTCAGAAATTGAAACATTTGGTCATAATAAACTTGAAGAGTTTGGATCGGGTGTAGATGATGGTGCTATTACATGGGATACTGTAATACGATGCGCACTAATAGAGCATTATCTTGATAAAGATATTGACAATTATGGTCTTATTAAGATCACTAAGAAGGGGAAAGACTTTTTAAAGAAACCTGTATCTTTTAAGATAACCAAAGAAGAAGATTTAGATATGGAAGATGATCTAGATGATGATGATATAATTCTTGGTGGAGGTGGCAGTACTGGTGCAGTTGACCCTGCATTGTTTTCAATGATGAAAGATTTGAGAAAGAAATTATCAAAGAAAATGGATGTGCCTCCGTATGTAATATTCCAAAACCCATCGCTTGAGGCTATGGCAACTACCTATCCAATAACAATAGAAGAGTTGCAGAATATGCCAGGGGTAGGTGCTGGAAAAGCAAGAAGATACGGAAAAGAATTCGTAGAGTTGATAAAAAAGCACGTTGATGAAAATGAAATTGAACGTCCCGATGATTTAAGGGTTAGAACAGTTGCAAATAAATCAAAGCTGAAGGTTTCTATTGTTCAAGGAATAGACCGCAAGGTTGCTCTTGATGATTTGGCTGAATCTAAGGGTCTTGAGTTTGAGGAGCTTCTTGACGAAATTGAAGCAATTGTATACTCTGGAACAAAAATAAGTATCGATTATTTTTTAAGTGAAGTAATGGATCAAGATATTCTAGACGATATTTATGCTTATTTTCAAGAGGGCGAAACTGACAATATAGATGAAGCAATTGAAGAGTTGTCTGAATACGAAGAGGAAGAAATAAGATTGGTTAGAATTAAATTTCTATCTGATATGGCCAATTAAAAATACATTACTCATCATAAAATGTTTTCCGGCTCATCTATATTGAAGTAGGATAGATTAAATATACACGAGTAATAATCTCATAGTTTATCAGGGTGTAAGCTCTGATAAAATTTTTGAAGTGGTTGAAATAAAAACTGAATGGAATTACTGAAAAATATAAATAGTCCTGATGACCTGAAGGGTATGACAATGAACCAACTTCTCACAGTCTGTGACGAGTTGAGAGAGTTTATTATTGACCAGCTATCACACAACCCAGGGCATTTTGCTTCTAGTTTAGGTACTGTTGAGTTAACTGTTGCCCTTCATTATTTATACAACACGCCCTTCGATAGACTAGTGTGGGATGTAGGCCATCAGGCTTATGGTCATAAAATACTAACTGGTAGGCGAGATCAGTTTCATACTAATCGTAAATTTGGAGGTTTGTCTGGATTTACAGATCCAAAAGAGAGTGAATACGATACATTTATTGCTGGACATGCATCTACATCTATTTCGGCCGCATTGGGGATGGCTGTGGCTGCAAATCTGCAGAATCAACCTGAGCAACATGTGGTTGCTATAATAGGCGATGGTGCAATGACAGGTGGGTTGGCTTTTGAGGGGCTGAACAATGCATCTTCACAACCGAACAATCTTCTTATTATCTTAAACGACAATGATATGTCGATAGATGATAATGTTGGAGGAATGAAGGAGTACTTGGTGAAAATGACATCTTCTTCTGCATACAATAGAATGCGATATGGTATTTACAAGCAGTTTAAACGTAGAAATCTTATCGACGATGAAAAGAAGAATTTTATATTGCGCTTCAATAATAGTCTTAAGTCACTATTAACCCGTCAGCAGAATATGTTTGAAGGACTCAATATACGCTACTTCGGCGTTGTTGATGGTCATGACTTACCCTCGCTTGTTCGTATTTTAGGTAATATTAAAAACATGCAAGGTCCTAAATTATTGCATATTCGTACTACAAAAGGCAAAGGATATAAACCCGCTGAAGAGTCAGCAACAGTTTGGCATGCTCCTGGACTTTTTAATAAGGATACGGGCGAGCGTATAAGTAAAAGCCAAAATGGGCAGTCTCCGCGTTATCAAGATGTATTTGGACACACATTAACAGAGTTGGCATCGACCAACAAAAAGATAGTTGGTGTTACTCCCGCCATGCCAACAGGATGCTCCATGGTGCACATGATGAAAGAATTTCCTACAAGAGCTTTTGATGTTGGAATAGCAGAAGCACATGCAGTTACTTTCTCGGCAGGAATGGCAAAAGAAGGACTTATACCATTTTGCAACATATACTCATCTTTTATGCAGCGTGCCTATGATCAGGTAATTCACGATGTTGCATTGCAAAAGCTAAAAGTAATAATGTGTTTGGATAGATCTGGTTTGGTGGGTGAAGATGGGGCGACTCATCATGGAGTTTTTGATATGTCTTACCTGCGTTTTATTCCGAATTTAGTTATATCTGCTCCTTTCGATGAACATGACTTGCGAAATCTTATGTTTACTGCTGTTTATGGTAACAATGGCCCATTTGTAATTAGATATCCTAGAGGTCATGGTGAGCATGTTGAGTGGAGAAATGAGATGAAGGTAATTCCTATTGGTAAAGGGCGAAAGCTGAAAGATGGTAAAGATATTGCATTGCTTTCTATTGGTACTATTGGTAATGCTGCTGCATCTGCTATAGAAAAAGCTAAAGCTCATGATGTGGATATTGCACACTATGATATGCTTTTTTTAAAACCCCTCGATGAAGAGCTTCTGACTGAAGTTGCCGAAAATTATAGTACTATAGTTACTGTAGAGGATGGTTCTATTGAAGGAGGTATGGGTAGTGCTGTTTTAGAGTTTTTTGCAGATAATGGATATAATAATTTAAACGTTCACCGTTTAGGTATTAAAGATGAGTTTATATCTCATGGGTCAGTTAAGGATTTGTTGCATTATTGTAAACTAGATGCTGAAGGAATTCTTGAGTCATTGATCAAAATTGTGAGCATAACATCAGTAGAAGTATAATGAGAGTAATAATTGCAGGAGCAGGAGCTGTTGGGACTCATTTAGCTAAATTGTTGGTTCAGGAGAATCACGACATTATTTTAATGGATGAAGACCGAGAACGATTAAATACGATTAAGGATAATGTGGAGCTATTGCCCAGAGTAGGGAGATGCACCTCATTAAAAGATCTCTCAGATGCTGAAGTGAAAAATACAGACCTTTTTATTGCTGTAACTACTGAGGAATCGAAAAATATAACTGCGTGTATGCTTGCTTCAAATTTGGGAGCAAAAAAAACCCTCGCACGGATTGACAACTATGAATATTTGCTACCTAAGAATATAGACTTCTTTGAAAAGTTAGGTGTAAACTCTATGATTTATCCTGAGATGATGGCTGCAAAAGAGATTGTTTCGGCTCTTAAAAATCCATGGACTAGGGTTTGGTGGGAACTGTGTAATGGATCTATTATTCTATCTGGTGCTAAAATCCGCGAAAATTCACCTATAGCAAGTCGCTATATTCATGAATTACTTCCTGAAAATAAGAATTTTCATGTGGTGGCTATCAAACGCAACAGTCATACTCTTATCCCTACAGGAAAAGACCAGATATTGCCAGGCGATATTCTATACTTTACTACACTTAGAGCTCATCTTAATGAGTTGCCAGAAGTTATGGGTAAAACCTCGTTCGAAACTAAGAATATTATTATAATGGGTGGAAGCAGAATAGCTTTGCAAACTGTGAAGTATTTGCCCGATAATATAAATGTGAAAATTGTAGAGAAGGATCGCGAACGTGCAGAGATGTTGGTAGAAAAAACACCATCTAATGTAACGGTGTTTCTTGGTGATGGTCGCGATACTGAACTATTAGTTAATGAAGGAATAGGAGAGGCTGATGCTTTCCTTGCTCTTACTGGCAACTCTGAGGCAAACATACTTGCTTGTATAGCAGCAAAACAGCATGGAGTGAAGAAAACTATAGCTGAAGTTGAAAACTTAGACTACATAGGTCTTGCTGAAAAATTTGATATTGGTACAGTTATTAATAAGAAGCTGATTGCTGCTAGCAAAATATACGAATTGCTTTTGCAAGCCGATGCTTCTAATATAAAGAACCTAGCCTTTGCGAATGCAAATGTGGGTGAGGTGATAGCTCACCCAAATTCTAAAGTAACAAAGAAAATAATTAAGAATCTTAGACTACCTTCCGATATTACTTTTGGTGCCCTTATAAGGAATGGCGAGCCAATGCTTGTAGATGGTGAAACACTCATAGAACCTTATGATCAAGTTGTGGTCTTCTTTTTACATCGCTCAATGAAAAATATTGAGAACCTCTTTAATTAAATAAAACTGTATCTTTTTGTGGGGCGACTGAAAACGATAAATACTTACTTTATCTCAAACATTCTTGGTTTTGTCCTAATCATAGAATCAGTTTTGATGTTGTTGGCTGCTTTTGTTGGTGAGATATACAAAGAATCTGCTACCTCGAGTATTTATATATCTGTTGCTATTACATTTTTTGTTGGAGTGATTTTGCGCTTCATTGTTTTTGCTGAAAAGGCTGGAGAAATAACTAAACGCGATGGTTTTTTGACAGTTACTCTTGTTTGGATTTTCCTCACCATTTTTGGGTTGTTGCCCTATTATCTTAGTGGAGCAATAACTCATTTGCCTGATGCTTTTTTTGAAACAATGTGTGGGTTTACAACTACAGGTAGTTCAGTAATTTTAAATATAGAGGGGTTCCCAAAGTCATTACTCTTTTGGAGGAGTCTCACACAGTGGGTTGGAGGTATAGGTATAGTTGTGTTTGTGATGGCATTCTTGCCATTGTTTGGCGTAAGAGCTATTCAGTTATTTGATGCTGAGGTAACTGGTTTTATGCAAACCCAGCAAATAACGCCGCGGATTAGCAAAATAGCTAAGTTTATATCGATGACTTATTTGGGTTTTACAATAGTTGGTTTCTTTCTTCTTTGGATGGGTCCTATGAATGCTTTTGATGCAGTATGTCATACATTAACAAGTATCTCTACTGGTGGTTTCTCAACTAAGCAAACAAGTATAGCTTTTTTTAATTCTGCTTATGTTGATTATGTTATTACGCTGCTTATGTTTCTTGGTGGAACAAACTTCATACTCCTTTATCTTCTTATAAAAAAGAAGTCTTCGCAAATTTTTCACGACGAAGAATTTAGATGGTACGTTTATATTATTGCTGTCTTTACAGTTTTCATGACTGTTGCTTTATTGCTTTCTGGTAAAATGGATGGAGTAGAGTATACTCTTCGCATAGTATTATTTCAAGTAGTCTCAATAATTACCACAAGTGGTTTTGCTGTATATGATTATCTGCTTTGGGGACAATTTTATTGGTTTCTCTTTTTAGCTTTGATGATTTTTTGTGCTTGTGAAGGCTCTACATCAGGAGGAGTAAAGATATCGAGGTTGGTTGTTTTGGTTAAAAACACCTTTGTAGAGTTCAAACGCCAGGTTCATCCAGCAGCAGTTTTGCCAGTAAAGATGAACAAATCTGTAGTGTCTACCCATGTTGTTTCAAAGATACTTGCATTCATGTTTTTGTACATAATGCTTATTTTCATAAGCTTTCTAGTTCTTAGCCTTACAGGTATGTCTTTTGAAGAGGCAATAGGAGCATCTGTTACTGCTATAAGCAATGTTGGGCCAGGTTTAGGGTCAAATGGTCCTGCTGGTAACTTTGCAAACCTTACAGACTTTGCAAAGATTTACATGGCTATACTCATGCTCATTGGTCGTTTAGAAATATTTACAGTGCTTTCTCTTCTTGTTCCAAGCTTTTGGAAATAGGTGTTATATTTATCGGATTTATTATATCCTCTAACTTCCCTAAAACAAAAAAAGACCACTTTTTAATTGAAGTGGTCTTTTTGTATATGTTGTAATATAAGATTCTCTTAGAATCTTTTCTTTTTGATACGTGCTTTTTTACCACGCAGTTTACGTATATAGTAAATTTTACTTCTACGTACTTTACCTTCGCTATTAACGGTGATACTTTCGATAAAAGGTGAATTCATTGGAAAAACTCTTTCTACACCTATATTATCAGACATTTTACGTACTGTAAAACGTTTATTGTCTCCTTTGCCACTAATTTTTAATACATCTCCTCTGTAGAGCTGGATGCGCTCTTTGGTTCCCTCAACAATACGGTATGCAACCGTTACTGTGTCACCACTTTTAAATTTTGTGAGTTCTTTCTTTTCTTCTTCTTTGAAGGAATCCACTGCAATTTTCATTAAATCCATGATTGATAAAGCTTTATGTTAATGTTTAACGTTCTTGTAACGCAATATGTCAGAGACCGTCTCAACAGAGATTGCGCAAAGCAGATGCAAAGATAGTGAAATTAGTTTTATTTGCAAGCAAGCAATTTGTTTTATTTAGTTCTATGTTAGATTTATAGGTAAATAGAAGTCAATTGATATTAGTGGGTTGTTATTTTGCGTCTTTCTTTTGTATCTTTGCAACCTAAATAAATATATTATGAACGCTTTCGGAAATTCTTGCCCACTCTCAAAGATTATATATCTTTTTGTATTCTGTTTAGCAGGACTTTTTCTTGCAGGTAGTCTTATAACCGTTGTCAATGGTTTTCAAGACGGTCAGTTGATGTTTTCTCCCTGGGGGTTAAGGGTGAGTTCAGGTGTGCAAATGGTGTTTATGTTTTTTATGCCTGCTGTTACCCTTGTTGCTTGGAGTGGTTACAAGCCACTTCCATTTTTAGGTCTTAAACGTTATAGCAATTCTTTTGTTCTGTATATTCTTGCTGTTACCATACTACTTGTAGGAATGCCATTTATATCATTACTTTCGCAAATAAATCAAATGTTGGTGTTTCCTGATTGGTTGAGTGGTGTGGAGCAGTGGATGCAAAGCTCAGAAGAATCTGCAAAAGCAACAACCGAGTTATTGCTTAAAGGGACGTCTGCTTGGGATTATCTTGGGAATATTTTGTTTATTGGCGTATTTGCAGCAGTTGCAGAAGAGGTTTTTTTTAGAGGAGTATTGCAACAACTATTAATTAAGTTATTTAAAAACATCCATTCTGGTGTATGGATGGGAGCTTTTATATTTAGCATGATGCATATGCAGTTCTATGGATTTTTACCACGCATAATCTTGGGTGCTATGTTAGGGTATTTATTTGCTTATTCAAAGAATTTGTGGATACCTATAATAGTTCACTTCTTAAACAATTTGCTGGTTGTTACATTTAATTTCTTTTTCAAAGAAAGCACCATTTATCAGTATTTAGAGGAGCTTCCTATTACTTCAGATTTTCTTATTTCAGGACTTATAAGTTTTGGGATCCTCATTTTTTTATTTTGGATGTTTCAAGATAAAGCGTACAAACTTATTGACAAATAATTACTTATTAAGACTATATTATATATGTTACAAATAGACGACACAATTATATCTTTAGATGTACTCGAATCGCAATTTATATGTAATCTCCAAAAGTGTAAAGGAGAGTGCTGTGTTGATGGCGATTCAGGTGCTCCGCTAGAGAAAGAAGAGAATGAGAAAATTAAAGCGATTCTACCAATAATTTGGGATGAGCTTTCTCCAAAAGCTCAAGCGCTTATTGATGAGCAAGGCATTTCGTATAGAGATTACGATGGAGAGTTAGTCACTTCAATTATTAACGGTAAGGAGTGTATATTTACTTATTTCGATGAAGAGGGTGTATGCAAATGTGTTATAGATAATGCATATAGGAAAGGACGAATATCTGTACAAAAACCAATATCGTGTCATTTATATCCAATACGTTTGCAGAAATACCACGATTTCACAGCAGTAAACTATCACAAGTGGTCTGTTTGTAAACCCGCAGTTAAGCTTGGAAAAAGCGAAGGGGTTGAGCTATATAAGTTTTTAAAAGAGCCTTTGGTGAGAAGGTTTGGTGAACAATGGTACAAAGATTTGTGCGATGCTGCCAAATTGCTTGAAGAAGAAAAGGGTGTTTAAGAGAACATTTTCAGTTCAAAAACATTATATTATTAGTAATAATAGAATTTAATTAAAAAAAACATTATAACATGGAAATGAAAACATTAGGAATCTTTGGATGTGGCGGTCTTGCCGAAATTGTAGTAGATGCACTTAACAATGGATTATTGCCAAATTACAAATTGATTGGCACAGTTGATAAATCATTAAGTAGAGCTCAGTATTTAGCTGACAAGGTTAACAGTATTCAAAAAGCAACTCAATGCGATGCTTTTGAGTCAACTGAGGAGTTCTTGGCATTGAAGCCTGACTACATTGTTGAAACAGCATCGCCGAGTGCTTTAAAAGGTTTTGTATTAGAAGCTTTGAAAAATGGATCCTCAATTGTACCACTATCTATAGGCGCATTTGCCGAAGAAGATTTTTATGAAGAAGTGCAAAAAACAGCTCTTGAAAGTGGAGCTAAAGTTTACATTCCTTCTGGTGCAATCGGAGGATTAGATGTATTGCGTACAGTAACTTTGATGGAAGAAGCATCTGTGAAATTTAACACAGAAAAATCTCCAAACCCTTTGGTTAACTCTGAAGTATATGACGAGCAAATGCAATCATTAAAAAGAGAAGTTTTTAATGGCAATGCAAAAGAAGCAATTGCGCTTTTCCCTACTCAAGTAAATGTTTCAGTTGCTGCAGCATTGGCATCAGTGGGCACCAATGACATTAATGTGTCTATAAATACTGCTCCTAACTATGTTGGTGATGAGCACTGTATCACAATTAAAAGTGATGATATAGATGCTAAACTATGTATTTACAGTAAAACTGCAAAAATAGCAGGTTGGAGCGTGGTTAATACTTTACGCAATATTGTATCACCCATTGTATTCTAATAGGTTCTGAATTACCTTCTCACTAAGTCTATCAAAAGCTTGTTTTGTCCTTCCTGAAGATACTTTCATGCATCTTACATTGCGGTGGCTCAGCAAGCTTTTGTTTCCTAATGCTTCAAGAGAGTCGCAATAGAAAATGTTGCTATCATTGTCAAGCCATTTTTCAAACGGCTCATCATCCCAAGAAGGAGAAAGACCTACATTGAAAAGTATTTTCTTATTCCCAAATTTATCAAATTCATTTTCATGGAGTAATATTGTGTTTTTATTTAAACTGCAAATAACAACATCGTTCTTCTCCATTAGCTCTGGTAGAGGAAGAAATTTGTAGCCTTTTTTAGTGGCCTCTTCTTTTTCACTACGTGCAAGATAAGTTATATTTGCACCGAAAAACGACAAAGCATCGGCTACCATTCCGCCAAGTTTTCCTAAACCAACTATTCCGCAGTTTAAGCCTGTTATCTCTACAGGAGTATCAAACCAAGGTTCAACTTGAGTCCCATCAGGATTTTCTCCAAAACCATGCAAACAACGTACAAGCTCACTTATAACATATTCAACAACTCCTTCATCGCCATAATCTCTAATGCCAGTTACAGTTATTCCTTGCTCGTTAGCATATAATATATCTACATTAGCACTTTCAGGAGAATAAAGAGAATTACACATGCCAATGTATTTTAGATTCTTACATTCTTGCAATACTTCTTTGGTTAAGGTTGTTGTATAGCTTAATAAAATTGCATCGGCATCGCCTATTCTTTTGCAAATTTCACTGTTGTCGCTTGGTATATCATGATACATTACAACTTCTTCTGCAAAGTCATGAAGTTTCTCTTCTGCACTTGGTATCAAGCTTACAGGCTCGATAGCTACTAGTTTTTTAAACATAATATAAAGTTTTAAGTATAAATAAATATTTATTCTTTAATTGTATTCCTTGATGTATATTGCATCTATTCAATTGCCCCAAAAGTATATCCTTCTTTCAACAACCACTCAATGGAGTGGGGCAGGGCAAAATGTAAATTCTTTTCGGCTTTCAGTGAGTCGTGAAACACTATTATGGAGCCGTCGCGTGTATACTTTTTTACATTGTTGTATACTTGCTGTGGGGTCATTATTTTGCTGTAATCACGTGTTACTACATCCCACATTATTGTTTTGTATCCCAAGTGATAAAGGTGAGTGAGTTGGTACAGAAACATGTGTCCATGAGGGGGTCTAAACAGTTTCGACTGTATGTAACTACTACCTTGCTTCACATTGTTTACAAACTTAGTTCCAAATGATTTCCACCCTTGTAGGTGATTGTGTGTGTGGTTTCCTACTCTATGACCACGTTCCAAAATATCACTATATATGTCAGGGTGTTTTTGAACATTGTCTCCTACACAAAAAAAAGTTGCCTTTATCTTATACTGATCCAATATATCTAACACCCATGGTGTAACTTCAGGGATTGGGCCATCATCAAAAGTTAGATAAACCATTTTCTTGTCTTCTACCGGAATCCTCCAAATGCTTTTAGGAAAAAGAATTCTATATAATTTGGGTGGTTGCTCAATTAGCATAAAAATAGCATCAAGAAAGAGCGATGTTTATAGAATAGGTATATTTATAAACATCCTCTTTTATTTATTAGACAGTCTTATTATTGCTGTTGATTATTATAGTGTTGAAGTAGTTCAGGGCTGTATTGCTGCATCAACTGGAATGATTTTTGCATGGTCTCTTCTTCCAACGCTTGTTTCATAGTGTCGTTTGATGATGAGTGATAACCATGAATAGACATATCTGTTATTTGTTTTAGTACAGTATTGGCTAATTGTCCTAGCCCTTGGCTGTAATAAAACTGCGACCAGTTTAATAGATCGTCAATATGAGTTGCATACTCTTCTTGATTATATGTTTGATATAGGTCTGTAATACGCACCAATACGCCTAAATTGTAATGTAAAATATCGGAAGCCGAATTTGCCATTTGTTTAGGAGAAAGACGATTATACCAATCAAGATTCAAATATATTCTATCTTCTATCTCTTTTATAATGGCGTTTCCCTTATCAGTTTCACCTAAACGCAAATAAGCCTTTGCCAATGGAATTGACTCATGACCAAAAGACATACTTGCCGCAGGAAGAACCACTAAAGACTTATCTAAAGCTTGAAGCGCTTTCTCATTTTGGCCCTCATTGATAAGCGCTTCAACAAGCATTGCAAATAGATTGCGCATCTGGCTAAACATGCGTCTGTTGTTTTCGTCTAAATATACGTTTGGATTGTCAAATCCACCCCATTTAAATTTATTCATCATGTTGTCAAACATTACCTCTGTGTTTACACCCCCACTAAGAGGTGTTCCAGGGGTAACACGATATGTTAACCCATTAAGAGAAAAATTGGGTGTCATGTTTAAATGTGTGTCATGACCTACTGTGGTAGCATAATACAAGGGGCGCTCCCAGTTATCTTTGTTTATATTTGAAAGCAATTCAAGAATCATCAACTCTTGACGGTATACACCTGATTTTCCCTCCATGTTTACTATCATTCTGCTTGTAGGCTCAGCGTGTAAAGCTGTCCAATCAATTTTTGCAGAGTCTACATCCAAGTATAATTTGTCTGAAGGTATAACGCCTGTATTATCAACAAATGGATTTCTAGGCGGCTCTAAACCATCACGCAAGTTTTCTATTGCTTTTGTTAGTGACATTGTATCTGTAAAGACTCCTGCGTCAAAATATGTGCCAAATTGCATTGGGGGAATATTACTGTTTCGCAAGGCACTCTCAATTTGTTTACGTGTAAGTAAATAAGCATGAGCTCCTCTATCTCCTGAATACTGCTGACGTGTCCACGAGATGGGTAATGCTTCTGAGTCGTAAGAATCGCGAACCATTTGATCTACATACCATTCTGTTTGCAAGTAGCTCAAGTTACACACACGTATATCTGTTCTGTATCCTTCCACTTCTTGTGCATACCAGAGTGGGAAAGTATCGTTATCGCCATTACAGAATATTATGCCGTTAGGAGCAACACTTGTCAAGTAGTTTTTACCAATATCTCTTGCAGAAGTTCTATTAGAACGGTCGTGATCGTCCCAGTTTTGCCCTCCCATTTGTATTGGAATCAATATCCCTAATAGTGTGGCTGCTCCACCTGCCAAAGCTGTATTATTTAAATACTTTCTAAGAAAACCTGCAACACCTGCCACTCCCATGCCTATCCATATGGTGAAAGCGTAGAATGAGCCTGCAAAAGCGTAGTCTCTTTCGCGTGGTTCAAATGGGGTTTGATTGAGGTATAGTACAATGGCAATACCTGTCATGAAGAATAGCATAAACACAACAATAAAGCTTTGAAGTCCCTTTTCTTTGAGTCGCAATTGATATATTATTCCAATAATGCCAAGTATAAGGGGAAGCATAAAATACACATTTCTTGCTTTGTTGTCTGCTACCTCTGGGGCTATGTCTGTTTGTGGCCCTAATCCCAACACATATTCATCGATAAATGATATACCTGTAATCCAGTTACCTTTAGTAATACCGCCATCTCCTTGCACATCGTTTTGACGTCCCGAGAAGTTCCACATAAAATAACGCCAATACATATAGTTTAATTGGTAGGAAAACAGAAAACGGATATTATCCAACATAGTTGGTTTTTGTTTCTCATTGTTTATTCCTCCCCACATTTTATAACCCGCTAAATGATTGCTATAACTAGGATTGCCACTATATGAGTGCATTCGGGGCAACAACATCGAGTTAGTATATTTATAGCTATAAGAAGTAGTGGCTACATATTTATCTTTTTCATTTTCCGAAGCTTTTACAACTTTGCTATATCTCTTTTTTTCTGAAGCTGGTTCTACTGATCCATCGGCTTTTCTTACTACATCAGAAGCAAAGGTTCTACCATATAAAAGAGGCCTGTCGCCATATTGCTCACGATTGAGATAACTAGCCAAGCTAAAAACATCTTCGGGTGAGTTTTGATCCATAGGTGGATTGGCAACCGATCTTATTGGTATGAGTGCAAATGATGAATATCCAATTAGTATAACCAGTAGACTTGTCATAGTCAGGTTGATTAGTTTGGTGTTTGCTTTTTTCGATTTAAATGTAAAAGCTGCTGAGCAGCCAATAAGTACCAACCAAAGCCATATACTATCGCTTATGAATAGAACGCCAGAGAGGGCCAAGGCTAGCAAAAAAGTTAGCTTTACTCTTGACATATTTGGCTTTTGAGACATTGTTTCTAATATGCTCCAAACTATCACGCCCACTAAAGCTATAAGATAGATAAATAGGCCAGAGTTGTACGACATTCCAAATGTATTTACTGTCAGTAGTTCAAACCATCCGCCTACTTTAGTAAATCCTGGTATAATACCATACATTAATATAACAATGAGTCCAAAAGAAAAGAGCAACGATAGAGCTGTGCCTATCCAATTTACTTTGTCATTCTTTTTGTAATAATAGATGAGTGCTATTGCAGGAATACAAAGCAGGTTCAATAAGTGAACGCCTATCGAAAGGCCCATCATATAAGCAATGAGTACTATCCACTTATCTGAGTGTGGCTTGTGAGCATTGTCTTCCCATTTAAGTATGAGCCAAAAGACCAATGCAGTAAACATCGATGAGAAGGCATATACCTCTGCTTCAACAGCCGAAAACCAAAATGTGTCTGAGAAAGTGTAAGCAAGAGCGCCCACCAATCCACTACCTATCACCACAACTATCTGACCAAGAGTCAAGAACTGCTGGTTTGTTTTTAAAACAAGTTTTCGTGTTAGGTGCGTTATAGTCCAAAACAAAAATAGTATTGTGAGGGCACTTAACAAGGCCGACATAGCATTTACCAATATGGCTACATTGGCTGGGTCAGAAGTAAGTTGTGTGAAAACATTGGCTGTGAGCATAAAAAAAGGAGCACCTGGAGGGTGACCCACTTCCAATTTGTATGCAGATGTAATAAATTCACCACAGTCCCAAAAGCTAGTTGTTGGTTCTATCGTCATCAAGTAAACAACTGCAGCAATTACAAAAACTGTCCAACCTGCAATGTTGTTGATCAACTTATATTTTTTCATGAAAAGTGTTTTATAAACCTATCTTACTACTAAGTAGTGTTTTTTGATTTTGACTATTTGGATGCAAATATACAAAAAACTAAGTAGAACAGATATAGTATTATTGCGAATAAAGTCAAAATTGGTAACCTCTAATGCTTTAATATCTTTAACTGTAATGTTTGCAATTTTGGTTTTGTATAGATACAAGGTGTTTAATGTGGCTATGGTATTATTATTATTATTGTAATCTTCAATGTTATTCTATTTAGCTGCTGTTAAGTGTTCATCTGTTACATCAGCTTCCTCTGTGTGCTCATTCTTTCTTTGCAAAACACCGATTCGGAATGTATAACAATTGAACAGATTCCTAAAATGGCTCAATCAGGCTTTAATCATTAGCAATTCCCCATTAATCTTTATTTTCATCTATGCTCAATTTCTGCATTCGCAGTTTAGACAATAGTTAAAATGGAAAAAGCCTAACTCAATGAGCAAGGCTTTTTCCGTGTATGTTCTTACAGTATATTAGAATTGAATTGTATATCAATTTTGAATATTCTCATCAATAGCTTCAACTTTCTTAACTATCAGTTCCAACTCAGCTTTAATTTTTTCAATCTTGCTGTTCATATTATCCAGAAGTGTACTTCCTTTTTTAGATGAAGTTGTAAGGAACCCGATATTGTTTTCATAAGTTTGCAGCTCAGATTTCATTCTTTCAAACTGGCGTATCAGCTTTTCACGTTCGTGGTAAACTTGTCCACGTGAACGATCAGATTTTGTCATCTCAGAGATGTTTGATTTAAATGAGTCTAACTTTCGCTCAGACTTATCAATGTTTAATCTTGAGTATTGAGCATCGGTTGCTTCTGTAAACTCTTTGTGAGCTATATCTTTATCTTTATAAGGAACAAATCCAATTGCATGCCACTGGTCCATCAATTCTTTTAGTTGCTCTATAGCTTCTTTTGTAGAAAGACTGGTGTCGATGTTTTTTATTTTATCTGTAACCTCTTTCTTTAGTTTTAGGTTTTCTGCTTCTTCTTGACGAATAGATTTAGTGTGAAGTTTCTTTTGTTCAAAAAAGTAGTCACATGCAGTAATAAAACGTTTCCATATACGTGATGAGTCTCTACGTGGCACCATACCAATTTCTTTCCATTCACGTTGTATGTCAATCATATCGGAGGTTGTTTCTTTCCAATCTTGGCTGTCTTTCATTGCCTCTGCACGCTCACACAGTGCTTCTTTCTTTTTTAAGTTTTCATCTAGTTCACCACGTATCGACTGGTAGTAAGCATTTTTCCCTTTAAAGAATAAATCGCATGCAGCACGGTAGCGTTGAAATATTTTAGCATTTACTTTTCTAGGAGCATAACCAATTTCGCGCCAATCTTTTTGCAAGTTAAGCACTTCGCGTGTTTTAGACTCCCAGTCTCTTGTGTTTTTAAGCGATTCTAAATCTATTGCTTCTAACGTTTCACACAATGCAACTTTTTTCTCGTAGTTGTCGTTTTCTTGTGTTTTTAGCGACTCTATTCTATCTTGATATCTTCTATTTATTTCAGCTGAAGCTTCTTTAAACCTTTGCCAAATAAGCTCTCTATCTTTTCTTGCAACTGGGCCTATATCGCGCCAATCTTTGTGTAGTTTTTGCAGTTGATGAAAAGCAGATACAACATCATTTTCTTCAATTAATTTTTCAGCTGATTCGCATAAACCCATTTTGCTTTCAAGGTTCTTCTTAAAGTCGTAATCTCTATATTCATTGTGAATATGCACGATATCATAAAACTTTTCAACTTGTTCTT
>CAZIUT010000017.1:0-15891 GCA_964542545.1 uncultured Dysgonomonadaceae bacterium
TTTCGGCTGCGACCGAAACCTCTTTCACCTGAGAGAAACCACTTTCGGCTGCGACCGAAACCTCTTTCACCTGGGATGAACCACTTTCGGCTGCGACCGAAACCTCTTTCACCTGAGAAAAACCACTTTCGGCTGCGACCGAAACCTCTTTCGCCTGAGAGAAACCACTTTCGGTTGCGACTGAAACCTCTTTCATCTGGGATGAACCGCTTTCGGAGGTGTTCTAAACCTCTATTCCTTAATGGCTATAGACTACTGCAGTTGAAATAATGTAGTAAATGCTACAATCACAAAGAAAGATAAGCGATATCCTTTCTTAAAATCAAAATTAATCTTTATCATTGTTGCAAATTTTATTATCATAAACTAGAAAATGAAGAATAAAGATAGAAGGCCCAATTTACTTCAAGCATTTATTCCCGTAATTACCATGATTACTTTACTGGGGATGAGTAATATATGGTTTGATTTGCGCATTGAAATATTATTGCTCATAACAACACTTATCTCTGGTTTGCTAGCTGTTTATCTAGGGTATAAATGGGATGAGATAATTGAATCAATCAATGACAAAATCAGTAAAACATTACCAGCATTAATGATTCTGCTAATGGTTGGCTTTCTGATTGGGGCTTGGATGATTGGTGGCACCATTCCTTTTATGGTGAAACTTGGTTTGAGTATTATTCATCCTAAATATATTATTGTAACCTCCTTTATTGTTGCTTCAATTGTTTCTATTTGCACAGGCACTTCGTGGGGCTCGGTTAGCACAGTTGGTGTAGCACTTATGAGTATTGCTATTGGCATGGATGCAAGATTAGATATGGTGGCTGGGGCTATTGTTTCTGGCGCATATTTTGGTGATAAAATGTCTCCCCTGTCAGACACAACAAATTTAGCATCCATTGTAGCAGGCTCAAAATTGTACGAGCACATTGCCCATATGCTTTATACTACAGGCCCGTCTTTTATTTTGGCAGGTATAGTTTATGTTTTTCTTGGCCTTTCGATGGATACATCTACAACAGTTTCCTCTGTAGACTCATTACAATCAATTGCATTAATGGATGAAATATATAATTTAAATTGGATTATGATTATACCAGTAGTCATTGTTATTTGGGGTTCTATCAGCAAAAAACCCACTATACCTGTAATGATGATTTCTGGGGTTGTTGCTATTATTAATGCCATATTCATTCATGGGTTCTCTATTAATGATTCTTTTAATGCAGCAATAATTGGTTGTAAACCCGAAATGTTTGCTAATCTAGGATTTCAAGCAAGTCAATTCTCAGACGATTTAAATGTATTACTTATGCGAGGCGGAATGATTTCGATGACCGAAACATTGCTTGTAGCTTTATGTGCTTTTGCTTTTGCAGGGGTAATGACTGTTTCGGGCTCTCTTGATGTTGTATTAAAATTTATACTCCGAATGGTTACTAGTACTGGCAGCTTGATATTGGCAACGGTTATATCATGTATAATTACGGTGGGCATTACTTCAAACGGACAGATTTCTATTCTTCTTCCTGGAGAGTTATTTAAAGATACTTACCGTAAATACGGACTAAAAGCAAAGAATTTGAGCAGAACACTTGAAGATGCAGCTACTGTAGTTGAGCCAATTATTCCATGGACAGTAGCTGGAATGTTTATGGCCAAAACACTTGGTGTGCCCACTTTAGATTACTTACCGTGGGCCATTGTTTGTTACACTGGATTTATATTTGCTATTATATGGGGATATACTGGATTCGGGATTGCTAAACTTGATGAAAACGAGGTAGAAGAAATAAAAGATCTATCAACCAAGTGAATTCTTAAACAATTCGGTTAATACAAAACACTGCTGAATCATAACTTTTTATATGTTTCGCGAACAGCCTTTTTCTCATAAAATGTTATAGCAATTCCCAGCAGTATAAGTACTCCTCCAATAGCCTTTTCAATTGTTATAATTTCGCCCAAAAAGAACCACGCCAAAATACTTGCAAACACCACTTGACTCAACAATGATAGAGAAAGGCGAGTTGCCCTCATCCGTTTGGTAGCATAACTAATAAGTAACCAAGCCAATAACTGACTTATCAGGCCTTGAACTAAAAGAGAAATCCAAGCATGAGTAGAGAATCCCCACAAAGGCTGGTTAGCTAATATATTGATAACTAGCAAAAACAATGCACTACTTGCAGAGCTGAGAGTGATGAAAGATACAACCTCCATTTTATTCAAAATTTCTTTGCTCAACAGGATATAAAGGGCATAGAAAAACCCTGAGAAGATGCCCAGCATAAAACCTCTATCGAATGACAAAGACAGAAAGACATCTACACCAATAAATATGACTATCCCCGCAATTGCAAACAGAGTACCTATCCAAAATGAGCGGCGTGGTTTGTTTTTGAAGAACAAAAAAGCAATCAACCCCACCCATATAGGTGCTAAGTTGGTAAGCAATGTTCCTTGAGTAGCAGTGGTTAGTTGTATGGATAAATTCCAAAACGCAATATCGGCTGCAAACAATATTCCGCATGCAACGGCTAAGAGCCCAATTCGCAATGATGGCACTATCAATGTTCCTGTAATAGTAACATAGCTTAACAATACAGTTGCAGCTATTGCCATTCTATAAAAAGCTGAAGTTAATCCTGGTGTCAGTTGCATTGCAACAATAACTGGGAACAAGGAGATGGCAAGAATCCCTATAAAAAGAGCAATGCGGGTTTTTTTCATATGATGAGATAGATGTATATTATAGAAAGCGACAAAAACAATGCTAATTAGCATAAAATAAAAAGTATTTTACCAAAGAAGTTAACAGTAAACAACTCAGATAAAACAACTGAAGATTATGTGGCTTTAAAAGAGCAAGTAGTTTTAGCTTTAAATAAATTGGCTGTAATAACAGCCAAAAATGAAAAAATTAATACCCACCTCTTGTGTATTTATTGTTTAGTGAGAAAAGGCTAAATCTCGAATGTTAAAACAACTGCTCTTTCGCCCATTTTATATATTGCTCCCAATCATAGTCAGTAACATCATGTATGCCAGTTCTAATATGATATGCTGCAGTGTTTTGAATAGGCTGGTTAACAAGAGGCATGTCAAAACTATTAATACCCTCTTTGTTGTAAAGTTGATAAACAGGAGTAGCATAGTATAATGATAGGTATTCGCCACGCGGATCGGCCCACTTATCTTCTTCAGCACTTGCTACATATAATGGACGCGGTGCAATTAAAGCAAGCAAACCGTGTTGGTCTACCGCTAATTCTTCTTCATTGTTACTGTATTCTTTGAAATTATCGGAAAACCAATGAGGAAAGCTTGTATTGATACGCCATATAGTTTCACCAACCATGCGTTTTGATAGAGCAGCGCCACCACAACCAGAGTTGTTTGAGATAACAGCTGCAAAGCGCAAGTCAGTTGCCCCAGTCCATAAAGAAACCTTGCCCAATCGTGAATGACCAAATACAATTATCTTTGATGAATCTATATCTGAGTCTTCTTCTAAGTAATCCATTGCACGACTCAAACCCCAACTCCAAGCAGCAATACTTCCCCATTCATTGTTGGCTGGAGCTTGTTGACCTTCAGAATAAAAGAGTGACTGAATACCATCAGTCATATCATCTTTGTCAGAATCGACCTCTCCATAATATATTGTTGCCAGTCCGAAACCAGAATCAATCATTTTTTCAATAGCCCATCGGTTTATTCTTACTCCACGCGACTGCTCATTAAGCTTATTATTTGTAATACCAAAAGATTCATTATTTTTTGCCCATGCATCTGAAATTATAATATTAGAATCATTGGCTACAGTATGGTTGCCATAAAAGTTATACCCAATAAAAACAGGAGCTTTCTCTACATTTTTTGGCAAGTACAACAGCATATTGAAAGAGAGTTTATTTCCGTTTTTCTCAAAAGAAAGTTCAATCTGTTTTCGTTTGGCTTTTCCCTCAATAGCATCATCGCTCTGCTCAACAATATTAAACGAAGATATTACAAATCCATCAGGCACCTCTCCATACATACTCTGAGTGAAGAAGTCAAGTAGTTCAGGACGACGTTTAGCTTCCCAATCTTTTACAGTATTTACTTTCTCTCCACTAAAAGTTTCTAAGAGGTTTGCCACTTTAAACTCTGGCACTTTATCTTCGTCATAATTTGGTTTAAACACAAACTGAGCAGATGAATACTGAATGATAAATGCCAACATAAATAAAATGATTGTTTTTTTCATAATGCAATTATTGAAAATGGATTAAAAAAAGAAAATAAATTGTTATACCTACTGAGCTTATGTTTAGTTATAAAACAACAAAGCCTTTATAACCTTATGATAATAGTTTTTTAACTGTATCGGCAATGGCGCGCCCTTCAGCCTTACCTGCAAGCTTCTTTGTAGCAGCACCCATTACCTTACCCATATCTTTAAGTGACGATGCTCCTGCTTTTTCAATAATATCGCCAATAGCTCTATCCAACTCCTCTTGAGTAAATTGCTTAGGCAAATAAGATTGTAATACCTCAACTTCCTTTAGCTCTTGCTGAGCCAGTTCTTCACGATTTTGCTCTTCATATATAGTGGCACTATCCTTACGCTGTTTCACCATACGTTGTAAAATAGCAACAGACTGTTCCTCTGTCAACTCTTGTGAAGCTCCTTTAGCAGTAGTACTTTCCATGAAGGCAGTTTTTGCGCTACGCAATGTTTCCAACTTAACTTTATCTTTGGCCAACATAGCCGCTTTTATTTCCTGATCAATTACCTCGTATAAATTCATTGTATTTTTTTTATTATTGTGTAAATATTAATTCTCGAAAAGAGACGAAGATGGCGTAGATGTCTCACTGCTACGGTCGCTACGTGGATTAAAGTCTCTCGTTCTTTTAAAAACTGGATTCTTTTCTAATGCTTCAATTATTTTATCATCATATAACTCTTCTAATGACAAAACAAATGTTTCAGGTTGACTGTCACTTTTGGCTATATCACGCAAACCATCCCTACCATAGTATCTTTCAATCAATTCTCTGTCTTTTTCTTCTTGTTCTTTTAAAGCATCTTCTCTAATCTTGCGCTCTAGTTCTTCTGCTTTCGACTCTGCTATGTGCTTTTCATTAATACCTGGTACACTGTTAATATTAAAACCTGTAGCAAGAAGTGTTATTTTGATATCTTCTCCAAGATCCTCTTCCACAGCAGCACCCCAAATAACTTCTATTTCAGAATCAAATTTTGACATAAAATCATGAAAAGCATTCATCTCTTCCATCATCAACGGAACAGCTTCGCTATAACAAATGTTTACCAATATTTTTTTAGCACTAAACACATCATTGTTGTTAAGCAACGGTGAGTGCAATGCGTCTTTAATAGCCTTGTTAATCCTATCTTCGCCATTGCCCATTCCTCTGCTCATAATAGCCACACCTCCTTCTTTCAGCGTAGTATTAACATCAGCAAAGTCAAGATTAACATGCCCGTGAATGGTAATGATTTCAGCAATACTCTTTGCGGCTGTAGCCAATGTATCGTCGGCTTTTGCAAAGGCATTCATAATTGTCAAATCTGAATATATATCTCGTAGTCGCTCGTTGTTTATTACCAATAGCGCATCTACATTGGTAGCAATTTCCTCAACCCCCT
Source organism: uncultured Dysgonomonadaceae bacterium (assembly GCA_964542545.1). Lineage (GTDB taxonomy): Bacteria > Bacteroidota > Bacteroidia > Bacteroidales > Dysgonomonadaceae > UBA2632. The sequence goes on from CAZIUT010000017.1 coordinate 5,672, forward strand.
TAAGTGCTTGCACTATTTTACGAGAACCTTCAAATTGGAAAGGAATAGTAACAATACCTATAGTAAGTATGCCCATATCTTTTGCCACACGAGCAATAACTGGTGCTGCTCCAGTGCCAGTGCCACCACCCATACCTGCAGTTATAAAAACCATGCGTGTACCATCGCCTAGCAAGTCTTGTATTAAATCAATGCTCTCTTCTGCAGCTAATCGAGCAACTTCAGGTTTATTGCCTGCTCCCAAACCACCAGTAGTTTCCTGTCCGAGTTGAACTTTCACCGGCACAGGAGACTTTGATAATGCTTGATTATCTGTATTGCATAAAGCAAAAGAAACATCGTGTATACCTTCATGAAACATATGATTGACAGCATTGCTGCCACCTCCACCTACCCCAATCACTTTTATGATTGCTTGTGTATGATTTTTCAACTCAAATTGTAAAATATCCTCGTCCATTGTCATTCTCTATATAATTAAACTACACATAATGCGTGTTTCATAATTAATTGTCCTCTTCTTCTTCAAACATAGTTCCAATTGAACCAAATAAATCACCAACTCTATCCATGATTCCTCTGCCTGCTTTTTTTGATTCTTTTGGTTTCTTCTGGCTCTTTTTTGCAGCTTTTGGCGTTTCAGTAAAAGAATCATTGAAACTTTCAATCTCAATTTCCTCTTCTATTTCCTCTTCACAATTCTCCTGTGCATAGAGCAACAAGCCTAATGCCTGCGTTAACGAAGGGTCGTTGGCCAACTCTGGAAAATTATTTATAAAAGTCTTCTTTGCTGAAGCTTTTCTTACAGGCATTTCAAGCTTTTTCTCTAAATAAAGATTTAAGTTTCTCAGCTGAGAAGCCCCCCCTGTTATTACTAACCCGCCTCCTAATTTTCCTTCGTAGCCCGACAGTTTAATTTGCTGCTCAATATTAACAACAATCTCTTGAATTCTCATTTCAATAACCTGATTAAGACTAGGGATATCGATATTAGGCTTGCTAGCAAAAGAGTTGAAAAAGCCAACGTCTTGTGTTTCGTGTGTTTTTCCAAATTTTATTTTATACATCTCAGCTTCGCTCTCAATAAAGTTGAGTTCGCAAATATCTTGTGTAATAGTAGCTCCGCCAAAAGGTATCACTACCATATATCGTAATTTCCCCCCTTTGTAAATAGATAGTGATGATGTGCCTGCACCAAAATCGATAAATGCACAGCCTAATTCTTTTTCATTTTCATTCAGCGCAATCTCTGCTGAAGCCAATGGTCCAACCACATAACCAGCAATTTCTAAGTTTGCTTTGTCAATTATACTTTTATCAATATTAGTAATTATATTTGGTCTACCTACAATCATTTGGTAATTAGCCTCAATTTCTGTTGTAGCCACGCCTACAGGCTGACACTCCGCTTTTCCATTAACAATATACTCTACATCTGCTATATCGTATAACTTACTCATATCAGGCATAAACTTTCCAGCTTCTTTCCGCATTTGTTCAATCACACTATCCGTCACAATACCCGATGATGACAACTGCTTATTTACCTTGTGTGTAATAGTATGCAAAGATTGTCCTGCAACAGAAACATACACTTTGGCTATTTTTTTCCCAAGCTTATTTTCAAGCTTACTAATGACTTTTCTAACATTAGCACCAGTATCTTCTATATTATAAACTAAGCCTCTCCTAATGCATTTTTTTGACTGTGTGGTCTCGCATGCCAATACAGAGATAACGTTGTCATCGTTTTTGCGTGCAACAACACCTGTTATTTTAGATGTTCCTAAATCTATGGCGGCAATAAATCCTGATTCTATCATTGTATATATTGTATTTATACTATTCTTACCTATTGAAACAACTAATTGTTGTTTCTGTTTACAACTCATCTAAAGAAAGATGAATTAATACGTTGCTACCTTGCATATAGTGAAAACTAAACCCTATTGCTACCCCAGTTTTTAAGTGAATAAAATGTTGAAGCCAACTTTCTTTTGGTGCTTAATCACTTCAATGTGCACACCACCTGATTGTTATACTCTAAGTTCACTTCAGAGTATCTATTCCATCCAACTACACTCAACCCTTTATCTATAAAGAGTTTCAATTTATCTAGCTTCTCTTTATAGTTATCTAACGTACCAAAAGCAACTTTAAAATCACCTGCACGAGGTATAATCTTTACTTTATTATTTCTATCAACAACAATCTGTTCTATCCAAGCATCCCAAGAAGGTTTGTCTGAAATAAACATCACAAAGTCGTACAACTCGCTCTTTGCAAATTCTTCGGTGATATCTCCTGTTGCCAAAGGCAAATAAACAGTGTAGTTTTGAGAGGTGGGCATTCGCTCGCGTTCAGAGTCTATATAATAGCTTCCATCTTTGTTGGATATAATACGCATCACAGGATTACGCTGATAAATATTTGCTACAATGCTACCATTATGTGTTGCAAACACATCCACAGATTTAACTAATCTATTCACACTTATAGCTTCTTCCATTTCCATGGTATTAATCTCAGATAAAGGTTTACCAACTGGGTGCAGTTTCGCTTTCTTGAGAAGCAATTCAATATCTATTGTTTGTATAAATTGTTTGTGGATGCTGTCTTTCACCAAAACTTTAAAGTTTGTGCACACTTTAGCCTCCCTATTATCCTTGAAATATAAAGTGGCAAACACTAAATACCCCAACAACACAAGAATTGCAAAAACTAAAAAAAATCTATTCATTTCAATTGTATATACTCATACAAATATACTCGTTCTACCTATAAGTAGAAAATAAAAACAACTATTTTATATCCTCATTATCAACAGCTCTGATTATCTTGGAAAAGTTTTTCAATATCAGGAAGTAATGTTTCAATATCTCCTGCTCCTATTGTTACAACAACTTCGTGTTGATTTTTTCTCAGTATATCTACGACCTCATTCTTACTACACATAATTTTGTTTTCGATAGATACTTTATCAAAAATAAGTTGAGATGACACCCCTTCAATAGGTTCTTCACGTGCAGGATAAATATCGAGTAATATTAACTCATCCAACAACGAAAGACTAGTTGCAAAAGCATCTGCAAAATCACGTGTGCGACTATAAAGATGTGGTTGAAAGATTCCTGTTATTTTTTTATTATCATAAAGTTTCCTTATAGATGAGATAGAGGCCTCCACCTCATCAGGATGATGCGCATAATCATCAATCAATACAAACTTATCAGTCTTGCAGCGAATATCAAACCTTCGCTTCGCGCCCATATATCCGAACAGAGCCGATTTTATCTCTTCTGGTTTAACTCCACTTATCCAGGCAGCTGCAGCTGCAGCTACTGCATTCTCAACATTAATCAAAACAGGAACTCCTAGTTCTATATTCTTTATTTCCCCTTCTGGATAAATAAAGTCGAACAACAACGCACCATTTCCTATACGTATATTTTCAGCATGAAAGTCACCCGATGTAAGAGAGTAGCTATACTGCTTTACAGATGGATGACATTGTGGAGTAACGGGTATATTTTTTTTAATAATCAGATAACCATCCTCACGGATAAGGCTTGTGAATTTCTCAAAACTCTCGCGATACTTGGCAGCATTATGGTAAATATCAAGATGATCTGGGTTGGCCGAGGTAATAATAGCTACCCAAGGGCTTAACCAATGAAATGATCGATCGTATTCATCAGCCTCAATCACTGTAATCTCACTTTTATTAGATATGAGTAAATTACTCTTGTAATTCTTAAGTATTCCTCCCAAGAAGGCACTACAGTCAACCTCTGATTGGCGTAGTATATAAGCAGCCATGGTACTCACAGTAGTCTTTCCGTGCGTACCTGCACAACAAATAGCATTGCTTAACTTTGTAATATCTCCCAACACCTGAGCACGCTTCATAATTGTAAATCCATTCTGTTTAAAATAGACTAGCTCAGCATGTGTTGATGGAACTGCAGGAGTGTAAACTACTAAAGAAGTGCTAGCATCCATAAACTGCGAAGGAATACTCTGCACATTATCTTCATAATGAATTAAAGCACCTTCTTCTTCCAAAAGTTTACTTAAACTAGAGGAAACGCGATCATAGCCAGCTACATTTTTATTTTTTGACAAGAAAAAACGGGCTAAATTACTCATACCAATACCTCCAATACCTATGAAGTAGATATTTGTGAAACTATCAATAACTGCTGATGTATGGTTGGGCTGTTTATCTAGTGTGTTCAATGTTACCATATTTATAAATTATCTATGTTTACTAATTTTGCTATTTCATCTACAATTCTATTCGCTGAATTATGCTGCGCATGTTGCTTTATATTTGAACTGAGCTCTGATAATCTCTTAGGGTTCTTCAGTAAATCGAGTGCCACGGAAAACAATTGTTGTTCAGCAACATTGTCAGGCAGGATAATAGCAGCATCTTTCCTCACTAGTGCTAAAGCATTTTGTGTTTGGTGATCTTCTGCCACATTAGGCGATGGAACAAGTATTACAGGCTTACCCAAGATACTAAACTCTGAAATAGAGCCTGCTCCTGCACGCGAAATCACTAAGTCTGCTACAGAATATGCTAGATCCATCCGCGATACAAAATCGTATAACTTCACATTATGTGGAATTTTACCAGCTACCTCCAACTCCTTCATTTCTTTATAATAATATTTTCCGCATTGCCAGATAACTTGTACGTTCTGCTCTCTTATTTCATCAAACGCACTCACAATACTCTCGTTAAGTGTGCGAGCACCAAGACTGCCACCAACCATGAGTATTGTATTTTTATTAGGGTCGAGATTAAAAAAACTATAACCTTCTATTGCTTTTTGGGGAGTAATCTCTAAATCTTGTCGACAAGGGTTGCCTGTAAGTACAATTCTGTCTTCTGGAAAAAATCTTTCCATGCCTTCATATGCTACACATACTGTAGAAGCTTTTCTACCTAACCATTTATTGGTCAATCCAGCATAAGAGTTTTGTTCTTGTAGCAATGCTGGAATACTTTGCGATACAGCAGCGCGTAAAACAGGAGCGCTAGCATAACCACCTACTCCAATGACTACATTAGGCTTAAATGATTTTACTATCTTTTTGGCACTTTGCAAACTCTTAAGCAGTTTGAAGACTACCGATACATTTTTCAATAAACTCTTTCTCACAAGTCCGGCCACTGGCAATCCGACTATCTCATATCCTGCAGCAGGAACACGCTCCATCTCCATTCTGTCTTCTGCACCTACAAACAATATTGCCGCTTCAGGCCATCTTTCTTTTATTGCATTAGCAATGGAAAGAGCCGGAAATATATGCCCTCCTGTACCACCACCACTAATGATAAATCTAAGCTGACTGGAAAGCTGTGAAGTAGTCTCTTTTGTCATATATCTATTTTTTAGCTATGAATTTTTTCATGTATTCATTTTACGAGGCTTAAAAACCCCTAACCCCTTTTTAATTAAAAAACGACGCATAGAAAAGCGAAAGTTGTTACGCTGTAACAAAAGCGAGTAAAACCTAGGACTTTTATCAGATTCTATGGCATATTGTTCGGCCAGCAGAGCAAGGGCAACTGGCTGATTAGTCATTTTCTTAAGGTTGACAAGCCCTTGAACTGGTAAAATGAAAGATTTAAATTTCAATCGATTAAGATCGATAAAAGAAAAAGTCCATTTATCTTCGTCAATCTTATTAATAAGAATATTTCCACCATTTAAATCGTTATGCCAAGCACCTGCGGGATGTACTACTGTAGCCATCTCACTAGCAAAACTAGAGAAAATCTTCTCCTGACAATCTATGCTTTTCTTTAAAACATCAGTCATATCAAATTCGTGCTCAAAATAAAGCGATACATAGTAAGCTTTTCTCAGTATACCCCACTTTCCGTATACTTCCACGTATCCTATAGGTTGTGGCGTGTCAATACCTAGCTGCACTAAACGACGTGCTACTTTGTATGATCGTTTTGCTTTTGTAGGACGAAACCATGAATACATTAACCTGTTAAAATCTGTAATCTTATTAAACGATTTGATGCACAGCCTAAGATTATCATAATCAAGAACCTTTATTTCATTGCGACCATCTTTTATCGTTTCCCCATTATTATCAAATATAGCAGGGAGAGACTTCAGGAAACTCTTTATAGAATTAAACTCAGGATTAACCCTTACTTTTATATTCATTACTTCTGATAGATATTAAATGTATGTACCAATATTTGCACCTCGGAACAATCATTTTATAGCTGCACCGAGATCAATTATGATAAAACTAGCTAATTAATATCAGTTGATCAAAAAAGGGATGTTAATTAGTCTTGTTTATATGTTTTGCGATATTATGTGAAATAAAAAGCTCAAAGAATCCTTCATTTATCGTAAATATAAGAGCATTTCAATTAAACACATGCTATGTTTTAATAACATCAAACTCTACCTCTGGAGCATACTCTTCGTGAATGACAACTTTGGCAAAAGAGTTTTGTTCTTGCTTTCCATCAGCTTTCACCTGCTCTAAGGTGTCTAAATCGATCATTTTGACTTCCACGATCGCAGAAGTCTCTGTGTTTTTTTTGCATTTCCCAAATCTATCGGCACTAAGAATAATACCAAAATAAGCGCAAGTAATAAGTGTTGACGTTCCCCCTCTACTAATCAAAGGCAAAGGTTGCCCTGTAACAGGGATAAGATTTACAGCTACAGCCATATTCACAAAGGCTTGCATAGCAAGCATGAGAGCCGAACCAAGAATTAAGTATTTGGGAAAGAGCTTATCTGTTTTTTGCGCAATTTTACCGGCGCGCATCAGTATTATTATATAGAGTATAAGCACGAAAGTTCCGCCTAACAGCCCCATTTCCTCTAAGATAATACTATAAATAAAATCTGAATATGCCTGTGGTAAAAAATCACGTTCTTTACTATTTCCAGGAAACTTACCAAAGACACCTCCATTGGCAATTGCAATTTTTGAATGAGATACTTGGTAGTTATCATCAGTTATTTTATAATACGTATTCTCATTAGCTTTATCTGCATTACCAAATCTATCTATACGAGCTTGCCAAGTAGACACCCGCTTAAGAGCCTGTTTATCAGTCCATTCTGAAGGGATAACTTTCAATAAAAGTATAACTAATGCAATAGCAGTAATACCCAACAAAGCAACCTTTAACAATCTCTTAAACTTCACATTACCAATGAACATCAGAATAAAACAAACAAGAAAAAGCAACAATGCAGTTGAAAGATTGTCGATAGCAATAATAAAGGTAACTCCCAGCATAAGTCCAATCATCCAATTAAAAAGGATCTTTTCATTTTCATTGTTTTGCTTGCTCAGCAAGAAAGCAATTGTACCCATCAACGAGATTTTCGCAATTTCGGAAGGCTGAATGCTCATTCCCATTATCTTTATCCATCTATCAGCACCGTTTATTTCATGGCCAATATACGGAGTTAATAGTAGCAGAATAACAGAACCAAATAACACAAAGATGAGTGCAGAAAAATACTTATAAGGCACATTGTGCATAAAAAGTATAACACCCACTCCACCTAGTAAAAATGTAGCATGACGAAGTATAGGTCCCCAATGATTTTGCTGGCGATAAACTATTGTACTTGTTGCGCTAAACACCTCTATGAGTGAGATAATACTAAGTGCTATAAAAACAGACCAGATAATCTTGTCTCCTTTAAATATTTTGGAAAAGAAGCCACCAGTACATGTAGGATCTAGGCCGTTGATATTAAGCTTTGATGATTTTTCCTCCATTTCAATATCGTTTTTTGTTAGTTAATTTTCATTTTAAGTTATTTTCTCAGGTGCATTTTTGGTGCTGCGAGTGTAGCTTTAACGAAGCAACTTATTATTGTCTTCTTATTCATCTTTTTCAAAAATCTATTTACAAAAGCATGTATAAACATTTTGTTTCACAATAAACCTAATAGTGATGTGAAGCTCTCAAAAATAAATCAAATTACACTTTAAATATATCTAGTTTTCTATATCTCATATCAATTAAAAGATAATTTATATTCATAAAACTCACATTTCACACCCCACATATAGCACCTTCCAAATCACAATTTTCTCACACACTCTTTAAATTGATCCCCTCTATCTTCATAATTTTTAAACAAATCAAAGCTTGCACAAGAAGGTGAAAGCAATACAACATCGCCTTTCTCAGCAACATTGTATGCTAAGTCCACAGCTACCTGCATACTATTGGCATCAAGAATCAAAGGCACTTTACCATCAAAGAAATCATGCAAAGCCTTATTATCTTTTCCTAACAAAATAAGGGCACGAACTTTTTCTTTAACCAACTGCTCTATTTCTTTATAGTCATTACCTTTGTCTGTACCACCTAAAATAAGCACTACTCTCGATTTCATGCTCTGAAGAGCATACCAACATGAATTCACATTAGTAGCCTTTGAATCGTTAACATATAAAACACTACGAACAGTAGCAACTTTTTCCAATCGATGAGGCACACCTTGAAAATCTGTAAGCGATTGACGCAATGCATCATCACTTATGTCTAATAACTTAGATACCAAACCTGCCGCCATGGAATTATATAAATTATGAGTGCCCTGAAGGGCTAATTGATCTTTTTTCATTCTAAAAGTACTATTTTTGGCATGTATGTATATATGTGCATCTTCCTGATAAGCACATATCCCCTCAGCTTTTGCTTGTGCAAAAGGAATAAGATGAGATAAGGGTTTTATTTTTTCTACTTCGCGTACAATCAACGGGTCATTAGCCCAGTAGATAAATGTATTATCAGGTGTTTGATTATTGAGAATTCGCATCTTGGCATCTACATAATTTTGCATTTGATAAGCATACCTATCTAAATGATCAGGAGTGATATTGAGCATTACAGCAAAGTCGGCTCGGAAATTTGTCATTGCTTCCAACTGAAAACTGCTCAACTCTAACACATAATAATCGTATTGTTCTTCAGCCACTTGTCTAGCAAAGCTTGCACCAACATTACCAGCTAATCCAACATTGAATCCTGCCGACTTTAAAATATGATATAACAGTGTACTAGTAGTTGTCTTTCCATTGCTTCCTGTTATACATATTGTTTTAGCCTTAGTATATCGTGCTGCAAACTCTATTTCTGATATCACTGGAATATTATTATTGATTAATTCCTTTATTAACGGAATTGTATAAGGTATACCAGGACTTTTTACAACCTCATCTGCTTGCAATATCTTATCCAATGTATGCTCTCCCTCTTCAAACGAGATATTGTGTTCCATCAACTCTTTACGAAACTGAGCTGAAAGTTCTCCTCTATCAGACAAGAAGACATCCATCCCTTTATTCTTAGCAAGAATAGCTGCTCCAACTCCGCTTAAACCTCCGCCTAAAACTACTAGTTTCTTTTGTTTATATTGATCTGTTGACTTCATGTTATCTCATTTTTAAAGTTGCTAATGTCAATACTGCTAAAATAATACCTATCAACCAAAAACGAACCGTTATTTTTGATTCTGGTATCGGAATAATTGGTTTTTGTATAATTGCGTTGATACCACCATTACCAGGTTTTTGAAAATGGTGATGGAGTGGTGTCATTTTAAAAACGCGCTTTCCATAACCGAGTTTCTTTTTAGTAAACTTGAAATAAGTAACTTGAATAATTACCGACAAACTTTCAATAAAGAATACGCCACACAAAATAGGAAGTAACAACTCTTTGTGAATAAGCACAGCAAACACACCAATAATTCCTCCCAACGTCAAACTACCCGTATCACCCATAAATACTTGTGCTGGATAAGAATTATACCATAAAAAGCCAACTGTTGCGCCTACAAAAGCAGCTGCAAACACTACTAACTCCTGACTTCCAGGTATAAACATAATATTTAGGTAGGAAGCAAACCCAACGTGACCTGACACATAAGCCAAAACACCGAGTGTGACTCCTATAATGGAGGAGCTGCCAGCTGCCAATCCATCAAGTCCATCTGTGAGATTGGCACTATTAGATACAGCTGTTACAATTAGAATAATAACCAATATAATAACAACCCAAACAGCCTTATCAGCATAAGCTCCCATGAAAGATACTAGTTTTTTGTAATCGAAATTATTGTTCTTTTGAAAAGGAATTGTTGTTTGTGTGCTTTTAATATCCTTTTGCGGATAACTCACACTCTCTATAGTAT
>CAZIUT010000018.1:0-15828 GCA_964542545.1 uncultured Dysgonomonadaceae bacterium
CAATTGGAGAGAGGCGATGAATTTCGTCTATAAACAACACATCATTTACCTCCAAAGAGGTGAGCAGGCCAGCTAAATCGCCAGGCTTATCAAGCACAGGACCCGACGTTACTTTAAAACCCACATTTAGCTCTTTGGCTATAATATGAGATAAAGTAGTTTTCCCCAAACCAGGAGGACCGTGCAAAAGAACATGGTCTAACGATTCGCCTCGCATACTAGCAGCACTTACAAATATTTTGAGATTATCAACAACTTTGCTTTGCCCACTAAAACCCGAAAAGGACAAAGGACGCAAAGCATTTTCATACTCAAGTTCGTTGTCTTGCAAATTTTTATTTTCGTGAAAATCGAAATCTTCTTCCATAAAGTTTCTTTAGTTAATGTCAACAATACAATTACTGTCTCCTCTCAACCCATTGATAAAAGATGGATACGACACAGGCATATAAGTAATTAATAATGAGTAGCAACAGCTGTGCCAATCCACACAAAGATTGATTATACAAAAATAGCTATAAAACATCAAACTAGGAAAAGAAAGTTTTGAACTAAAGGAATGTATTTTATTTGTGATAGGAACCTATTCGAGAGGCGGAATCGAATGGTAGTTGTGGATTATCGATTGATACGTAAATTATATAAGACATTTCTAAAACTACGACAAATACAATTAAACAACTACCTATAAGCAATTATCACCGCTTAATATCTTGCACAGCTTTTATCATTTATCTCGAAGCTGAATAAGTTTCCTCACATTTCTCTCCATCCCCACCAATTTAGCCCTTTTCACCGCAGACTTTGAAAACAGGCCACTGAATTGTTCTTGATTCATTGTTTTTAGTGTAGGCATATCGAGCGAGAGAAATTCAGGAGACGGATTAAATGCAGGAGTGTTATGAGGTTTTGAAAACCTATTCCATGGGCACACCAATTGACACACATCACACCCATAAACCCAATTGCCTGTATCTACAGCCTCATCTTGTTCACCTTTTTTCTCAATAGTTTGGTAAGAGATGCATTTAGTTGCATTTACCAAGTGTGGTTTTTCGATGGCTCTTGTGGGACAAGCTTCTAAGCAACGCGTACAACTTCCACAAGACAAATCTATGGGTGAATCATAATCCAGTTCTTGATTAATTATCAGTTCTCCTAAAAAGAAGAACGAACCTTTGCTAGGAATAATCAATAAAGTATTTTTACCAACAAACCCTAATCCTGCTTTTGCAGCCCAATAGCGTTCAAGAACGGGCGCAGAGTCGCAGAAGAAACGCCCCTCTGTATCTGGTAAAATAGTTTGAATGTATGCAAGTAACTTTTTTAACTTGTCCTTCACCACAAAGTGATAGTCTTTACCATAAGCATAGTAAGCAAACTTTGGCAGCGAGGTGTCTCGCTTTTCATTTGGATAATAGTTTAATGCAACTGATACAATAGATTTTGCCCCTTCTACCAACAATCTTGGGTCGTTGCGCTTCTCTATGTTCCTTTCTAAGTATGACATATCGCCCTGATAATCCAATCGTATCCACTCTCTGAGATTCTCTTCTTCACAAGAAGACTGAGCACGGCATATACCGCAAGCATCAAAGCCAAGAGAGAGGGCGTATTGTTTTATTTTATTGGATGGAGTCATAGAAAGAAGTCGTAAGTATGGAAATCTAACAATCTCAAATACTATTCAAACTTATACAAAAAAGTTGGAATTTGATGATAGTATTTCTTTTAATCTGCAGTATGGTGTAATGGAGTTTGATAAAATATCGTATTTTTGCAACAATGAGTCTTTACAAGACCTAATGAAGGTGTAGTCAATACGCAGCCAAAGTCCCCTTTAGGGGATTTAGGGGTGGAAACATAGAAAAGACCTTTCGGAGTAAAACCCAAAATATAATTTAGAATCAACCTCAAATGTCCGACAGCACACTAAAGAAAAGAACCGTCACCGCTCTTTTTTGGAGTTTTCTCGATAAGTTTGGTCAGAAAGTAATTTTTCTGATTAGCAGTGTGTTTCTAATGCGCCTGTTAGATACTTCCGATTATGGAATTATGGGCTCGTTGCTCATTTTTATCGCCTTTTCATCGCTATTAATAGATAGTGGATTTGGTCGTGCACTACTCAACAGGAAAGAGATAAGCGCACTTGAATATAGCACAGTATTCTATTTTAACCTTGTCATCAGCCTATTGCTCTATATTGCTCTCTTCTTTGCAGCCCCGCTGATTGCACAACTATTCAATGAGCCTTTGCTCATTCCTGTTTCAAGGGTGCTTTACCTATCACTCATATTCAATGGGTTTAGTCTTATTCAGATGATTATATTTATCAAAGCATCCGATTTTAAAACTCAAACCAAAGCAAACACAGCAGCACTTATCATCTCAACCACTATAGCCCTCATTATGGCTTGGCGAGGATATGGAGTGTGGTCACTGGTAGCACAAAATGTAATATATGCCTTCTTCAGGAGTCTTTTGTTTTGGCTCTACTCCACTTGGCGACCAAGAAAGCTTTTCAGTTTCTCTAAACTAAAAGCATTCTTTGCTTTCAGCAACAAACTATTAGCATCTGGAGCAATAGGAGCAATTTTCAACAATATATACCCCAGCATAATAGCTATGTTTTATCCAATGCAACAAGTTGGATATTACACACAAGCCTATAAATATCAAGACACCCCATTTGCGGTGCTGTCCGATACATTTCGCTCTGTATCCATGCTCATTCTTTCAGAAATAAACGACCAAACCGAACGATTGCGTCGCGTGGTAGCAAAGCTAATCAAGTCGATTGCTTTCTTATCATTTCCCATTGCTTTTATTCTTATACTCATTGCCGAACCACTATTTTTAACACTGTTTGGCGATAAATGGCTGCCCTCTGTCCCCTACTTTCAAATACTCTGTTTAGGTGGAGCAGTGTCGCCTTTCACCTTCATCCTTAATGAGTTATTTATAGCAAAAGAGCGAGCCGATTTCTTTTTGAGTGTTGAGATTGTAAAACGCATTATTCTTGTTGCACTCATCATTGGGTTTTTCAAACAGGGCATCACTGGATTGGCTGTAAGCTGGGTAGTATATATGTATATCACATTAATTATTTCACTTTTCCTGTCGAAGAATTTGATAGCATACTCCGTTTGGAACTTTATAAAAGATGTTGCTCCCTACGTTGGAGTGTCAGTGTTAGCCGTAACTGCTGCTTATTTTATCTCTTCTAAAGTTTCAAACAGCATCTTAAGCATGCTTGCCGCTATGACAATGATGGGGGCTGCCTACTTAGGATTGTGTAGAATATTCAATTTGGAGATGACAATAGAGATTAAGCAATTAATTGGTTCTAAAAGACAAAAGAAGGGTGATAATGAAAAATAAGCAAGTGTGCATAATCATTGTCTCATACAATTTTGAGCCTTGGATTGACAAATGCCTCTCATCTGTGTTTGCCTCAACCATCCCTGTTACTGTTGTAGTTATTGATAATAACTCTTCCGACAACACTGTTGAGCGCATACAAAACGAATACCCACAAATTGTTTTGATAGAGAATAAAAAAAACCTCGGCTTTGGCAAAGCCAACAATCTGGGATTAAACTATCTGCTGAAGAATAATATCGACTATGCATTTCTCCTAAATCAAGATGCCTGGATTGAGAGCGATATGCTAGAAAAGTTGGTTACAGCTTCGCAAGCAAACACTGAGTTTGGGATAATATCGCCAGTTCACCTGTCACCAGATGGAAAATCGCTTGATCATGGTTTTGCAAACTATTCAAAAATAAAAACTATTGAGCAACTTCCGCAACCATCCAATCATCTCGTTGAACTGTCCTTTGTAAATGCAGCCTTCTGGTTGCTACCAATAGAAACAGTGAAAAACATTGGCGGATTCAGCCCCCTATTCTATCACTATGGCGAAGATAGAAACTACCTCTTGCGCTCTACTTTTCACAACTATAAAATTGGATACCTCGCAAATGCTTTTGGCACACACGACAGACAAGACCGAAAAGTTACAAACGAAGCTTTTCTCCATGCCGAGTATGTTTATTTTCTAAGCGAATTGGCCAATATCAACTACACCCTCCCAAAAGCTATAGCCTACAGCACGTTGGCTGCTATAAAGAAAATGTTTATTGAAGCTCTCAGTGGAAATTTCTTCAATGCGAGAGCTTACCTAAAGATAACCTTTAAGCTGCTCGGAAAAACCCCTGCTGCTAATACAACTCGCAAGAGAACTAATAAAGTGGGTGCACATTATCTAATTACCTAATTCTTTTATCACCAAATAGCTGAAATGAATAAGAAATCTTAAGAGACAATTCAGTAAGATATGACCCTTGGTTAAGAATGTTTTGAGTGATGTTTTGAGATGTATAATACCTAAATTCTAACCCTAAACTGCGATAATTATATCCTACTCCAAATAGCAAATGCGAAGAAGACGAGAAATCCTGCCTATTATCTGAAGAAAACTCTATGTGTGAGTCTGAAAGTATAATATGTGATACAAAGGCTCGTTTTAAATACACTCTATGGTTTTTATTCAAGTGCATGTAATAAGTAATACCCACTGGAAACTCTATTGATTTATAATCAATACTATAATCATTATACTTAGTAGGGTTTAGCCCATCACTGCTTGCTATCTCATCTGTTTTATAGAAGAGGTAATTAGCTTCGGTAAAAAGCCCCAGCTATAATTATTGAACGGGAAAATATACTCTAACTCTACTCCTACACTCACAGAGTTTTCCTTCGTAAAAAACACCCTTGGGGCAGTATCTTCAAGACTTTCAATTCCAAGTTCATTTCTGTTAAGAAAAACTGCAGGTTTGAATAACAAGATGCCTTTTCTAACTTGAGCACTTTCATATTCTGTATAATCTACACTCATACACTTGTTGTAATCTGTAAAATAGTTGGCCAAGTCTTTTTTGTATATTGAATCCTATCAGCATTTCCAAAGTTGTTATATGCAAGATGCTCTTCTAATTGCTCCTTATAGGTGTTGTCATATAAGACCTGTTGAACCATACCAGAAGCTATTTCAACATTGTACTTTTTATAAATTAGAGGTTTAATAGTATTTTCATCTACACTAAAAAAGAAAAGAGATGCTCCATTGTCATTATGTGAATACAAAGATGCTTCTTTCCCCTCAACCAATACTTTCAAAAACGCATGATCTTCTTCCCACTGGCTCAGGGTATCATTTACATTTGATATTTGACTTGGAGCAAAATCGATAGCTATAAGAGCCCTTATACATTTAAGTTCATTATCGATTCCGAACTCTTGGATTTTAGACAATTCAATTTTTTCAGCTTTATCATTCTCTGCCAACTTGTATTCATAGTTTACCGAAGATTCTTCGCTGCCAAGATTCTTAATCAGATAATCTATTCTTTCATCACGATTATTAACTATATATCCTTTTTAAAAATCGAACGACATCTGAGCAAAAGACATTAGACTAACTGTTAAAAACAAAAATGTATAAAAGAGGTGTTTAGATTTCATATCCTTCAAAAGTAAAATTAATAAAACTGGAATTATTAACTTATACAATGTAGTCCTTTAAGATAACTACAACTAAACACTTTTAATGATCTGCTTTAGAAGTCTAATAAAATGATAAACAACTACAGCAACAAATACAAAAATAAACATGCTTTATTATATAGCAAATAGCAAAGAAAACCCAACTTTAAAGCCTAATAGGTGTTTGGGAACTATTTGTGATAGTGCGCGAGGGTATAAAAAGTGGCGATTGGGGTGTTTTCTTAATTAAAAACATAACAACATGACAAAAAGCCAGTCTATTTTGGGCTATCAATGCAGGACAATTTACACAAACAATAGGGCTGTTTTTACTCGGTTTTCTTATTGGTAAAAAACATTTGTTTGTTCACTCTAAAACCAACAATAGGTGTTGGATAAAACTTTTAATTATTTGCGCACTCTTGTTTGGCATGCTCTATACTTTAAAAATACAATGGTATGATAATGCACCTTCAGCTGCAATAAAGGGCAGTATAGGAACAGCTATAGATATGTGGCAAAAGTTGGTGTTCACATTTGTAATAGTTGCTTCGTTTGTTATTTCTTATTACAATAGTGGATTAAAAAAATGGACTAAGCACCTTAAACTATATGGCAAAATGAGCTTAACCAACTAAATAACACAATCTATTATTGGAGCACTTGTTCTTTTTCCGTTAGGTCTGCATTTAGCCCCACATTTAGGTTTTACGGCTAGTTTAATCTTTGCATTTGTTGCAATTACCCTGCTAATACATTTTTGCAAAGCATGGTTGAAGAGACACAAAAGAGGTCCTTTAGAGCATTTGTAGGGCAGGGCAACTTGGATAGGGAAAAAGAGATGAAAAACTTATAACAATTAAGTAATTAGATTATTTCTTGCAAGCAACTATTACGCTTACACTAAAGGTGGAGAATAAAATAAAAAAAAACAGCTAACCGTGTAGAAATAGCCTATTGCAACGGCAGACACGATATATATACCCCTGTCTGTCACAAATAATGAGTCTTCAGTAAACTTTTACAACAATCTATTTTCAACGAGCTTAGCTAACTCTATTGCCTTGTCTTTATTAACACTATTGTTGCCTGAAATTTTCAGAGACAAATGAACCATGATTCCTTCAGACAGAAATGATACTTGAGACATAGTGTCGCCCCACATTGCCATTTCTCCAAGTCCTGAGATATTTTCACCATCTTTATAAACTACAGTTGATTTATCGTACATTGATTTGTTGGCATTAGTTACCAAAACAATCATCAACTTGTAAGGATACTCAAGCGCCATCTGTTGTCCTCCAACTGTTGTGTTTTTTTCATATACCAGTGACTCCCATTCATAAGAGCAAGTGGGATAAGTATATACTGCATTTTCCATTTTTGTAAGAGCATCATTTGGCAAGGAAAGAACATCTTTTATTTCTGCTTCGCTTAAAAGACTACAAGGAGAAATACTTTTAGAAGAGTTAGCTTTCTGAGATTCTGTTTTCGAACTGTTTCCTCCGCATGAAGCGATTAAAATAAAACCAAAAAGAACAATTAATAAGTTTCTCATTTCAATAAAGTTTAAGTTATGCATCATATATAACTGCAAGAAGCAGTTGACTGACAATTAAACAGATAACATTATTATTGATTAAAAGGTTTAAGCATAATGCATAAATTTACATGTAGAGACATTAATTAATGTAGAATAGGATAAGAAAAATTTATATATGCATGCTTTTTATACCAGAAAACAGTTTATCTTTATCAGCTAAAATACAACACACCATTTAGTCAAAAAAATGAAAAGCAATTTAGTGAAATATGCAGTAATAGCAATCATAGCGTCATTGATATACTAAAAGTGATTCATTTTAAAAAGCAGTGTTTTTAAAATGCTTTTACAAATTATCTTCCTGCTAAAAAAAGTAAACCTCTAATATAAACACCTTCATATATCAGTCTTACAAAATTAGCAGTTAATAAAACAGCAATACAATCTTTAGCTAGCTAACTCTATTTAACGAAACGAGGGGGCAATTAAATTTTAATTCTAAATTTAGACTTTAAATAAATTAGCCGTTATTTTTAATTTTATCATCTTATAAAACTTAGATGTTATGAAAATGCAAAAAGGGTTCTCTCTCTTATTATTCTGCTTATTTTCTGTTACTGTTTTTGCTCAAAAGAATGAAGTAAAAGTAATGTATTCTCCCATTTCACTTCAGCGTATAGATAATTGGGGCAGAGACCTTGATGGTTTAAGTGCCAACTATACGGGAGCATTTATGGCTGAATACAACCGTTATGTGAAACCTCGACTAAAAATTGGAATCAACATTGCATACGATCACGAAAATGTATCAGGTACTAAAACTGGAAGTTATAGGAATCCACATCCTCCTTATGATTGGATTACAACAACAATTAAACAAACAAATAAAGAGGGATGGTTTTTCTTCGGCCCTCAAGTGGGATATGAGTATATTCAAAAAGAAAACTTCCGCATGGGTAGCCTCGTTGGGGCGTCTATGGTTTTAATCACCACAAAAGATATTGTTGGTCCTTTAACTGAACAAGAGTCTGATAAAATCATAAGCGAAAAAGACACCAAAATGAATTTCTTTTTTCATGCAGAGATAATCAACTTTACCTGGGGAAAGGATTATGGACTTACTGGACAACTGGGCTTTGGACACAAAGGGCTGCTTAGTGTTGGAGGGTTTGTGAGGTGGTGATTTAGAGCCATATTTACACATGAAATAGAGATGGTATAATGCTATTAACGCGATTACTGCAAACTATCTCTCTTTTTTATAGGCTTTCACTTTTATTAAGATGAAAGCTTTTTCTTACTCATAAGATTGTAATTTTATACCCTGATTGTTGAATCCTACACATCAATTTAGAGTTTCATGCCATCATTGCGGAATCCTGCAGCTCCGATTAGACTTTTATGACTTGATTGCCGAAATCTTGCACATTAGATTTGACTTTTATCACATAATTGTTGAATCCTACACCGTTGGTTTTGACTTTTAACTCATAAAATTGATTTTTGCTTAATAAGTATAGCCTAATTTGCAACAAAAGCTTCATTTTAAAAGATGCTCCTATGAAAGCCCCTTCGTAAACATAAGAAAGCCAAATACAAGAAGACTCCTTAAAAGAAGTTCTGTATTTGGCTTTATATTTTAATTTGTTCCTATTTTCAATAGAAACCTTTGATAAGAAAAGGCGCAGACAGATTATTCTGCCAAAACAAAATCAAGTTGTTTACGTTCCAAGTTGGCTCGCGCAACAGAAATTTGCAGTTCCTGTCCTAAACGATACTCACGTTTGGTGCGACGTCCTATCAAGCGATAGTTCTTCTCGTCCAATTCATAAAAGTCATCGTCCAACTCTCTAATTGGAATCATGCCCTCGCATTTGTTTTCTTTTATCTCCACATAGATACCCCACTCAGTAACACCCGAAATTACACCATCGAAAACTTGCCCAATCTTGTCAGCCATAAATTCAACTTGCTTGTATTTAATAGAGTCGCGCTCTGCACGTGTAGCAATCAACTCCATATCTGAGCTATGCAGACAAAGTGCTTCAATCTCTTCTTGATCGGCACTTTTCTTATTATCAATATAGTCGCTCAGAAGGCGATGAACCATCATGTCGGGGAAACGACGAATGGGCGATGTGAAGTGTGTGTAATAATCGAAAGCCAAGCCATAGTGACCTACATTTCTGGTGGTATAAACGGCCTTGGCCATGGTTTTGATAGCAATAGTCTCTACCAAGTTCTCTTCGGGTCTGTCTTTCACAGCATCAAACAAAGCATTAAAACTCTGTGCAACCTGCTTGTTGCTTCCCGATGTTCTTATTTTGTGACCAAAGCGAAGGATGAATGTATTTAGGGTTTCCAACTTCTCAGGATCTGGCAAGTCGTGAATTCTATAAACAAATGTTTTTGCTTTTTTATTAGCACCAACATTACCCACATCTTCTGCTACTGTACGGTTGGCCAATAGCATAAACTCTTCGATAAGATGGTTGGCTTCTTTCATCTCGGTGAAATAAACACCAAGTGGTTTCCCTTTATCATCTAAATTGAAACTTACTTCAACACGCTCAAAACCGATTGCTCCATTAGCAAATCTACGCTCGCGCAATTGTTTTGCTAAGTTGTTCATAGTAAGAACCTGTTTACTATGGTCGCCCTTTTCAGTTTCTATAATGGCTTGCGCTTCTTCATAAGCCATCCGAACATCTGATTTGATAACTGTTTTAGCAATTCTATGCTTTATAACGTGACCTTTGTCGTTCATTTCAAAAATAACAGAGAAACACAGCTTCTCTTCGTTGGGCCGCAACGAGCACAACTCATTGCTCAATCGTTCGGGCAACATGGGTATGGTTCTATCAACCAAGTAAATAGAAGTTGCGCGCTCTTGTGCCTCTTCGTCTATAATATCGCCTGGTTTTACATAATGCGTAACATCTGCAATGTGAACGCCCACCTCCCAAGTTGTTGGAGTTAATTCTCTTATAGACAAAGCGTCGTCGAAGTCTTTTGCATCGGCAGGGTCTATTGTCATTGTAAATGTATTGCGGAAATCTTCGCGCTTTGCAATTTCTGCTGGTGTGATACCTGCCGATATTTTCTCGGCTGCTTCTTCTACATTCTTCGGGTATTCGTAAGGCAAACCATATTGTGCTAATATAGCATGCATTTCTGTAGTATTCTCACCAGCCTCTCCCAACACATCCAACACCTTGCCGATAGGATTATTAGCTTTTGCAGGCCACTCTATAATCTCTGCCACAACCTTGTCGCCCGTTTTCCCACCTTTTAGGTTTTCCTTCGGAATAAAAATATCATTGGCAAGAATTCTACTGTCAAGCACCAAAAACCCAAAATCTTTCTGCACCTGAAGTGTTCCCACAAAACGAGCCTCGGCGCGTTTTAATATCTCTATTACTTCGCCTTCGGTTTCAAAACGCTTGCGCTTTGCAAACATTTGCACACGAACTATGTCACCATTCATTGCATGCATAGCATTGCGCTCAGGAATATATACTATGTTGCCATCGTCGTTGGGCACAAAGAAGTTTTTACCATTACTTCGACGTTCAAAACGTCCCTCAAGAACTGGCTTACGGTCGTTTGTCTTATATTTGCCACGTTGTGTTTCTAAAACCAACTCATCGTCGCGCAGTTTATCTAACACATCGCGCAAAGTTGTTCTTCTCTCTTCGGCTGATACATCTAATGCAGCCGATATCTGCTTGTAGTTATATTGTTTTCCAGCATTATCATTCAAAAATTGAATAATGGCAGATGCCAATTCTTTTTTCTTGCGTTTTCTCACTGGTTCTTCGCTTTTGTTTTTCTTTCTCATAAATTTTCAGTTTTGTATAAATGCAAAGTAACAAAATTATATCATTGATTAATAACTCTATCTGCATTTTATTAGTTGCGAACACAACTCATTAGAAAACGTGTGCAGTGTACTATTGTTCATTAAAAATCTGTTTTTCAATGATTGAGAGGAGATTATCAGCCCTCAACACATATTTTAAAACATGTAGATGAGATGCAAAATGCTACAAAATTGCGCCGTGAGAGGTCAAAGTATTTGGCAAAGCCATTGTTTCTTTGCAAAACTACTCTCCTTTCGCCTTTTTATCGTTATTTTTGCAAAACACTATATAAACAAATCAGCATGCAAAAGAAAATACTCATAACAGGCGCCAGTGGTTTCATTGGTTCGGCAATTGTAGCAAAAGCCCTTGAGGAAGGCTATGAAACTTGGGCAGGTATTCGCGCAAGCAGCAACAGAGATATGTTGCAAGACCAACGCATCAATTTTATAGACTTGAATTATACCAACACAGATAAGTTAACAGAAGAGCTGGTCTCTTTTGCTAACAAACACGGAAAGTTTGATGCAATAGTGCATGTTGCAGGAATTACTAAAGCTATTAATAAAGAAGATTTCGAGAAGATAAACTTTGGCTACACAAAAAACCTTGTGGATGCATTGATAAAAGCTGACATGGTGCCCAAAAGCTTTGTGCTTATGAGCACACTGGGCGCTGTAGGTGTTGGCGACGAGATTAATTATACCCCAATGCGCACTCATCGAATACCTAAACCCAATACGCTATACGGAAAAAGCAAGCTATTGGCAGAAACTTACATGAAAAGCACTGCTCAGTTTCCTTATGTAATACTTCGCCCAACGGGTGTATATGGGCCCAATGATAAAGACTATCTGATACTGATGAAAGCAGTGCAGAAAGGAATTAATGTGGGTGCAGGATTCAAAAAGCAGTTACTCTCTTTTATCTATATAAGTGATTTGGTTGATATTGTTTTCTTGGCCATCAACAAAGAAGTAACGCGTAGAGAATATTTTGTTTCGGATGGTAAAGGATATACGGATGATGAATTTAATAAAATAGTGCAACATGCACTCAACATTAAGAGAGTAGTTAGATTGAAGGTTCCTCTATTCTTGGTAAAAGCAGCTTCGCATGTGAGCGAAAAAGTTGGAGAAAAGCTAAACAGACCAGTAACCTTCAACACTGATAAGTATAAGATAATGAAACAGCGCAATTGGGTGTGCGATATCACTCCCTTGAAAGACGAGCTTGGCTTTGCTCCCAAGGTTTATCTTAAAGAGGGGGTAGAAAAAACCATAGCTTGGTACAAAGAAAAGGGGTGGTTATAAATACTTAATAATGAACAGACCAGATTATTTTATTTGTATCTCTTCTGTTTTAACTTTTAAATTTACTAATTTTGTTCTTCTAAATCATTGAAAATGAATATAGCGATTATAGGTTACGGAAAAATGGGGCACGAGATTGAAAAGATTTGTCGTGCAAGGGGTCATAATATAGTTTGTACTATAGATGCCAACGAAGAAGATAAATTTGAGTCGGACGAATTCAAAAGCGCGAATGTTGCCATAGAGTTCTCTGCTCCCGAAAGTGCATTAAAGAATTATAAACGAGCTTTTGCCGCAAACGTTCCAGTAGTATCGGGCACTACAGGATGGCTCGACCAGATAGACGTGGTGAAAGAAGCCTGCGAAAAGGATGGACAAACATTCTTTTATGCTTCCAACTTTAGTTTGGGAGTAAATATTCTGTTTGCTGTAAACAAGTACTTAGCAGATATAATGAATGACTTTCCGGAATATGATGTGCACGTTGACGAAACACACCACATACACAAACTAGATGCTCCAAGCGGAACAGCCCTCACAATTGCCAATGGCATATTGGATTCTGTAGAAAGAAAAAAACAGTGGAAGCTTGACAAGCAAGACAATAGCGATGACTTGCAAATAAATGCATTTCGCGAAGGCGAGGTCCCTGGCATCCACACAATAAAATATGAATCTGAAGTAGACAGTATAACATTATCACACGATGCTAAAAGCCGCAAAGGATTTGCATTGGGTGCAGTGATAGCAGCTGAGTTTACTGCTAATAAGAAAGGTTTTTTGGGCATGGAAGATTTACTCCCTTTTTAGCTTTTAAAATAAAAAACAATTTGACTAATCTTCCTTATGAGTAATTTAGGGATTTGAAAAAGAGATTTACTTTTTCATAATCAATGAAACTCGGTAAGCACTAAAAACAAATATCAACAGACCAATTAGTTTATAACTACAACTATGACAATTAAAGAACGAATTTCTAACACATCGCGCCGTCAGTGGATTTGGTTTACTGCAACCTCCACTGTATTGTTGCTTTTCTCTATATGGGCTGGCAATTGGTGGCTCTTATTGTTTTTGTTTTTACTATTTGATATTTATGTAACCAAGTTTGTACCTTGGACATTTTGGAAGAAAACAAAAAACCCAGCAGTCCGAAAAACATTAGAGTGGATTGATGCAATTTTGTTTGCATTAATTGCGGTTTACTTCATAAACACCTTTTTCTTTCAAAACTATCAAATTCCCACCTCATCGTTAGAGAAATCATTACTGGTTGGCGACTTTCTGTTTGTTAGCAAAATGAGTTACGGTCCACGTGCTCCAATGACTCCGCTCTCCTTTCCATTGGCACAACACACCATGCCTGTTGTGGGAGGCAAGTCTTACATTGAGAAACCTCAATGGAACTATAATAGATTGAAAGGATTTGGAGAGGTGAAACGAAACGACATTGTAGTGTTTAACTTCCCTACAGGCGACACTGTAGCAACAAATATGGAGTCAGTCGACTACTATGTGCTATCGGCATATAACCCAAATGGAAGTGAAGGAATAAAATCGGACAAGCGAACTTACGGAGAAATTGTTTATCGCCCAGTCGACCGAAGAGAAAACTATGTGAAACGTTGTATTGGACTACCAGGAGAAACAATTGAGTTGAGAGATGATGCTGTCTACATTGACGGAGAACCTCTATCTAACCCCAAGATGACGCAACACAACTACATGATACAAACAGATGGGTCGAACATATCACCAAAGATATTCTCGGAAATTGGCATAAATATAGCAGACTATACAAGCGATGATATGACCGGACAACGTGTACAAGACCTATCTCATGCCGATAGCTTGGGCATGGCTCGACTGGGATTAAGAATTGACAATAATAATAAAGGGAAGCTCTATTATAGTATCCCCATGACAGATGAAATGGTGGCAGAAATGAAAACGAAGCCTTTTGTTTGGAATGTAGTAAAAGAGACTGAGCCAGCAGGGTCGGGCCTCTACTATCCACTAGACTACCAACAAGATTGGACAAGAGATACTTTTGGACCACTTTGGATTCCTAAGAAAGGCGCTACAATCAACTTCGACACAGATACAGAGTATAAAGTAGCCGCATACAATCGTTGTATAAAGAACTACGAAGGAAACGATTTTGACTATCGCAACGGAAAAGTATTCATCAATGGAGAAGAGACCAATTCGTATACATTTACAATGGACTATTACTTTATGATGGGCGACAATCGTCACAATTCTGCAGACTCGCGTGTTTGGGGATTTGTTCCTGAAGACCACGTTGTGGGCAAACCTTTACTCATTTGGTTATCGCTAGAAAAAGACAAAGGATGGCTAAATGGAAAAATACGCTGGAACAGACTATTTAGAAGTGCTAAGATATAATGCAAACAGTACTGTTGTCGTCACTTTACCTTGCTCCCGTTCAGTATTATAGCAAGCTCTTTAGTGCAGACAAAGCATTGATAGAGACAGACGATAACTATCAAAAACAATCGTATCGTAACCGCTGCATTATTGCAGCGGCAAACGGTCCGTTGTCGCTCAGCATACCAGTAGAAAAACCCAAAGGGGTAAAGTGTAAAATGAGGGATATAAAAATAGCGCATCATGGCAATTGGCAACACCTTCATTGGAATGCCATTATATCGGCTTATAACTCTTCTCCATTTTTTGAATTCTATAAAGACGACTTCTCTCTCTTTTATGAAAAAAAACCCGCTTTTCTTTTAGATTTCAACGAGCAGTTGCGCGCACTTATATGCAGCTTATTAGCTATTGAAACTCCAATAAAATACACTACCCACTTTATCCATAAAGCCGATAACAACACACTTGACCTTAGAGAAATCATACACCCCAAAAGAGATTGGCGCAAAACAGACAAGCAATTTATTGCAAAGCCCTACTATCAAGTGTTCAGAGAAAAACAGCCATTTATAGAAAACCTTAGCATAATAGACCTGCTATTTAATTTGGGTAATGAATCGCGGCTCTATTTGTAATCTCCTAAACAAGCCCTCTCTAAAATAAGCTTTTCTTCTTGCCAATATTGCCCCAAAATAATCATCGGCATACACCCTTTTATCCTAATTAATTATATTTTTTCAGATATTGTACACTTATACCTTTATCTATGGTTATATTTGTTATAGCTATAAAAAGAACACAGCATAAATCAAGAGTTCCATATCTTGCATCTATAGAATGCTAAAAATGGAAGTAATAAGAAGTTTGATTTATTAGTAAATTCCTTTTTCACGCATTTTTTATGTAAATTTGTAGCATAAATACACAATTACTATGAACAGAAAAGATCAAGTTAGAGTAAGATTTGCACCCAGTCCCACAGGACCTTTACATATAGGGGGTGTACGCACTGCATTATACAACTACCTTTTTGCTAAACAGCAAGACGGAAAATTTATTCTTCGAGTTGAAGACACCGATTCAAAAAGATTTGTAGAAGGTGCAGAAGAGTATATAGAAGAAACTTTTAAATGGCTAGGAATGCCCTTCGATGAAGGTCCTAAAG
>CAZIUT010000019.1:0-15656 GCA_964542545.1 uncultured Dysgonomonadaceae bacterium
CTGTTATCAAATCTGTATATTTAGCTATAAGAGAAACATCTAAAAAATGGAATAATACAATCCCTAATTGGGGGTTAATTATAAACCAATTTATAGCTATATTTGCAGAAAGGGCTCAACTATAAAGTCAAACCCTCTAATTATTATTTAGACACTTAATGGGATAGTGTCGTGTTAAAGGAAGATGATGGCTCTTTTAAAGTTGTTAATAGGCCATCTTCTAATGCTATTCTACGAGGTGTTGCAAATGGTCTTGCTATAATGATAAAGTATGTGATTTAGCATAAATAGCTTTGCTTTAAGTGTTATGATTATGATAATTTGGATTTTCAATTATTTTTATCTTATAAATAGAACTATGTATCATATACTTATCTTTGCAAATAAGGTTTTCAATTATTAATAAGTTAACTAGGAAGGATATTATGAATTGACTATATAAATAATCACACATTTAAAATATTATTTTATGAAAAGAATACTTATTGTTATCCTGAGTTTTTTGCTTATAACTAACATTATTTATGCTCAAAAAACCTTTGATCCCATGGTTCAGACAAAACATGTGATTTGGGGTCATGGGTACGATGTTAATAGTTTCTCACGTTTTCTTTTAGATACGAAAAATACTATTCCTAGTCCTGTTTGGAATCAATCAATACGTTCTAGTGGGCTTCATGTTAGATTCATAACTAATGCATCAAGTATTACGGTCAATTATACCCTTAGTTCTGAAAGTAAAGGCAATAAGTGGTTTGGTCCAGTAGGAGCAAATGGGCTGGATATGTATGCGCGTAAACCTAATGGTGAGTGGAGCTGGTGTCATCCAAATCCTTTATCTATAGGAGAAGTTTTTACCTATGAAAAACTTAATCCTAATGATCCAATCTATAATAATGAAGGCTATGAATACTGGTTATATTTTCCCTTATTTGGCGTTACAACATCTCTTTCCATAACAGTTAACTCTGATGCCAATTTTGAATTTATCCCTGTTACAAAAGAGTACAAACCAATAGTTGTTTATGGTACATCTGTTGTACATGGAGCTGTTTGTTCACGTCCAGGTAATTCATGGACAAGCATAGTTGGGAGAAGTTTTCCTGAACGTTCAATTATAAACCTTGGATTCAGTGGAGCGGGAAAAGTTGAACCTGAAGTTATAGATGTTATCAATGAAATAGATGCTGATTTATATATTATTGATTGTTTGCCAAATTATTCTAATCCTTCAATGCCCCTATTAGTTAACGAAAGATATAAAAGTGCAATTAACAAACTGTTAAAAAATCATGCTGATGCTGCAATTTTGCTAACAGAGCATTTTGGTTATTCAGATATGGATATGAATGAAGCAAGAAGAACCCTAGTTGAGCTCAATAATATTGAGTTGAAAAAAGTTTATGCTTACTTTATTGAAAAAGGTTATAAAAACATTTTCTACCTTTCTCGTGAGGATTTAAGCCTTGATATGTCAGCTGATATTGCCGATTATGTCCACCCTAACGATAAGGGAATGTATCGTTTTGCTGAGGTTTATATTTCAAAAATAAACGAGATCTTAAGTCGGAATATTTCAAGAGATCTATACTCTGTGGTGTCATCTTTTTATAATCCGATTTAAATTATATATTGAAGTTTTTCTTTATAAGGGATTTATAAATTATAGTATTACTTAGGTAAAAGCTTTTTAATAACATGCTTTTATATGTGCTGTTTAAAATTAAAAAATAAAAAACATTATGAGAAAAATAATTATATCTTTATTCGTTACAATAATTATTGTTGCACTTTCTGTGATACAAAGTTCTTGTCAAACAAAAAATCAGAAGGATGTTTCTAATGAAGCTGTACAGACGATGTTTGAGTTTAGAAAAACCTCCCCATTATTGCTAAATGCAGAAAGATTAAGCCTTCTATATAAATTTGAAACTTATTCTGATAAGTTAGAAAATACAATATTTAGAGAATACTTAACAACCCCAGAGCATGTAGCTGTTAATATGGAAGATACAGTACCCATTTTATATTGTTACCGAGAAGCTTTTAATAAAGTTTTGGATGAGGTGGAAAATATTGAAGTAGATAATGGAAGTGCAGCAGTATGGTTGCTTTATAATATGGGGTTTGTTGTTAAAACACCATCTGGTTGTTTTGGTGTCGACATTGATCATCGCATAGCTGAGCAGTTAGAACCCCATCTTGATTTTCTTTGTGTAACTCATAATCATGGAGATCATGCTAATGCTAATCTGATGGAGTCTATGAATAATAATGGTAAGCCTGTTCTATCAAACTTTTACAAGAAGGATAAAAAATATTTATCGACAGAACCATCGTGTTTTAAAATTGGAGACTTCACAATCCATACTAGTCTAACTGATCATCTTACTAACATTGAAGACTTTAATACGGTGTTTCGTATCGAGTGTGGAGAGGATGCTGGTAATTTTTCTATGCTTCACTGTGGAGATTCTGGATTTCAGCCGGAGAGGTTTAAAAATGTACAAGGACCTGTCGATATGGTAGTGCTTAGGTGGGGAGCAGCTAGGGAAAATAATATTTTAGGTACAGGTGAAGGCCAAGTGGAAACTGACTATGCAATATTGTCTCATCTTATCGAACTAAGACATAAACCATATCCGCATGGTCAAGCATCAATAACTAAAACGCTAGAACATCTTCCTAATGTGAAAAGTGAAAACACTATTATGCCATTTTGGGGAGAGAAGCTGATATGGAAAAATGGGAGAATGAATTAATCTTTAAAAAAGTCATACAGCTTTTTAACATATTTGTCTAAGTACATGACAAAAAATTAAAGATGTTTATATCGAATTGATAATTAGGGTTTAAAAGTATTGATGCGATAAAAGTTAAGCCGTATTTGAAAAAGCTTTTTGATCTTCTGCCATTATTTAATATCCGAATGGGTTTCACATTTTCATGTAGATAAATACCTACAATATAAGCCCAAGTGAATGCCATAATAACTAAAGCAAAAAGCTTTTCAATTCTTTCTATATCTTCCAAGTGCGTATCCTCTATATTGAAACCACTTGTTTTTAATGCTTTAAATGCTGTTTCAATCTGCCAGCATTCTTTGTATATTTCCCCAGCTATTGTAGGTTTACAAAAAGAGATGATTATTTGAAACTCTGGTTTTCCGTCTTTATTTTTTATTTTTGAACCAGATAGATAACACATTTGATTATTAACATAACAGATTGAATGTAGGATTCTTGTTTGATTCAATTTTAAATCTCCGAAAAGCCAAGAAGCTTTAAATCGTTTGTTCGTCTTGGGATTAATCGCCCAAAAATTATCTCGTATGCGAATGTGATATTCGATGCGGTTAAAGTTTAAATAGTTAATCTAATACTCCCCAACAAACTCACAACCAGCAACTAAATAATTAATTGTCAATTTGCCAAACAACTTTATATACCGATTAATGATTTGAATTCTCTCTTCAGTATTTGAGTTGCCTTGTTTGGGCATTAGGTTAAATAAAATAGGAAAAGCAACTCCTTTGTACACGATGGCTAACTAATGCATTGATATTTATTTGCCCAAACTTCCAATTTGTTCTGTCAATGGTAATTGTATAGGGTGGTCTGTGAGGCAGAAGCGCAAATATAAACTTTGCAATCAAATCTGTGTCTAGCGCATATTCTGCCATAAACCGCTGGATTCTTCGCAATGAAGAATCTGTGTCACAGTTGTTTTCAAACCCACTTGCAATTTTCTCAAACCCTACAGTTTGCACCTTGCAAAGTGAACAAATAAACAAACTAATGAATTTTATTCGAGCAAGATTTAAACTTTTACCAAAACATTCATATAAAACTGGAGTTAAATCACTACTTTTGTTTGAGACCTTGAAATCTTATGTTTTCATTATAACTTATTGATTGTGAGCTATAAAAACGCAAAGCTTCAAAATTTTTTTCAAATATTGAGACATGTATTTAGCTGAATATCAAAAATTATATCGCTATATAATTTTTGTCATGTACTAAAGTAAATAAAATATTTTTGTGTTCATATTGTTTTAAAATAAGTGAGAAAGCTTTTTTTATTATTATTAAAGAAAAATATTTTTACTTGTGTTTAAGCGTAATACATCAACAGTAACTAACATTTCCGCGCGAGGGGTTATTAATACGTTTATTATACATTTTGCTTTTTTCGTTTGCTTGGTTTTAGCTTTAATCGAACATTCATATTCCAATCTACGACTCAATATTTTAAAACCAAGCGTTTATTTTACAATCTACGACTCAACCTTTGAAAACCAAGCGTTGAATTTTCAATCTACGGCTCAACATTTGAAAAACAAGTGTTGAATTTCAAATCTACGACTCAATATTTGAAAAACAACGAGACATAAGCCCTTAAACCACGGAGCAAAGTATGTTTAAATCCCGATGACCAAAGATAAAATCGATATATAAACCTCAGTTACACTCGTTTTTCAAATATTTTCGATAAGAACCTTATATCAATGGATTGAGTTTATGATATCAAATATATTAAAATATGTTTCTTAGTTGTTAATAAAATGACTACTTTCGTCATTACTATTTGTTAATCAATTGTGTTTGTTTTTTATAGCTAAGTTAGTCTTTGAAATAGAAGGGCATCTTGCCTTTGTTACACTCGTTTTTTTAAATCATCCACTTATTTAAGTTTAAGTATACTTCTTGATTTCAAAAACACTTAATCAGCCCATGCCTTTGTTCTTTTATTATTATAAGACACAATAAATAGTAGTTTGTTTTGAAACTCTAATTATAAGAATTATATGAAAAGATCTATACCTAACGAATTACCTGCGTATCCTAAATTTGCAGAAAACGTGAGACGTGCACCCGACCGTGGTTTCAGGCTGTCGCCTCACCAAACAAATATTGCGTTGAAAAATGCTTTAAGATATATCCCCAAAAGCTTACACGCGCAACTTGCTCCAGAATTTTTTGAAGAACTACGCACACGTGGTAAAATATACGGTTACCGTTATCGCCCCGAAGGTGATATTCGTCCCAAATCGATTGATGAATATAACGGAAAGTGTATAGAAGGCAAAGCTTTTCAAGTGATGATAGATAATAATCTGTGTTTCGATATAGCCCTATATCCTTATGAATTGGTAACATATGGCGAAACTGGACAGGTGTGCCAAAACTGGATGCAATATCGCATGATAAAACATTATCTGGAAGAGTTAACTCAACAGCAAACATTAGTTATAGACAATGGTCACCCAGTGGGTCTGTTTAAATCTAAACCAGATGCTCCTCGCGTTATTCTTACCAATGGGTTGATGGTGGGTATATTTGATAATTTAAAAGATTGGGACATTGCAGCTCAAATGGGTGTTGCCAATTACGGACAGATGACAGCGGGTGGGTGGATGTACATTGGGCCGCAAGGTGTTGTTCATGGCACATTTAATACATTGCTTCATGCAGGCCGGCAACGATTGGGTATTCCAGAAGAAGGCAACCTAGCAGGACATTTGTTTGTATCGTCGGGATTGGGAGGTATGAGCGGAGCTCAGCCCAAGGCAGCAGTAATTGCTGGTGCAGCATCTATTGTTGCCGAGGTAGATTATTCTCGCATTAAAACAAGGCACAATCAAGGTTGGGTGCAAAAAGTAACCGACAATGCAAAAGAAGCATTCAGTTTTGTACATGGTGCTATGAAGCGTAAAGAGCCGCTCTCAGTGGCATATCATGGCAATATTATAGACCTTTTAGAGTATGCAGTACAAAACAAAGTGAAGATTGAATTGTTATCTGATCAGACCTCTTGCCACGAACCATACACTGGAGGATATTGTCCTGCGGATATCACTTTTGATGAGAGAACACAGCTGTTAACTACAGATAGAGCCAAGTTTGAGAAAGAGGTCAACAAATCCTTACTCCGTCATTTCAACGCTATAAAAGAGTTGACTGCCCAAGGAACTTACTTCTTCGATTATGGCAACTCTTTTATGAAAGCTATTTATGATGCAGGAGTAAAGGAAATATCAAAAAATGGTGTGGACGAGAAAGATGGTTTTATTTGGCCGTCGTATGTTGAGGATATTATGGGTCCAGAGTTGTTCGATTATGGTTTTGGTCCTTTCCGCTGGGTATGCTTGAGTGGCAAGCACGAAGATTTAATTAAAACTGATAAAGCAGCCATGCAATGTATAGACCCTACTGAATCTGTGCAGAACCATGACAATTGGTTATGGATTCGCGATGCAGATAAAAACGCTTTGGTGGTTGGCACTCAAGCCCGTATCCTGTATCAAGATGCAGAGGGACGATTAAAAATTGCACTTAAGTTCAATGAAATGGTTCGCAACAAAGAGGTAGGCCCTATAATGTTGGGTCGCGACCATCACGACGTGAGTGGAACTGATTCGCCATTTCGCGAAACTGCTAATATAAAAGATGGTAGCAACGTTATGGCAGATATGGCTACACATTGTTTTGCTGGTAACTGTGCAAGAGGCATGAGCTTGGTTGCATTGCACAATGGTGGTGGTGTTGGTATTGGCAAATCTATCAATGGTGGGTTTGGTATGGTGTGCGATGGTAGCGAGAGGGTCGACAATATATTGCGTTCTGCTATGTTGTGGGATGTGATGGGTGGAGTGGCCCGTAGAGCTTGGGCACGCAATCCAAATGCAATGACTACAGCCGATAAATTCAACAAAAAGCATCCTGATGATTATCGCATTACAATGCCATACTTGGTTGATGATGAGTTGATGAAAGACTTAGGGCTTTAGATTAAATTTTTATTAAGAACCCAAAAAAAGTGTTTTCATTAGAGAAATGAAAACAAAGTAATCATTTATAAAACAATTACAGACATGAATAGGATATTTGGAAAATCAGACGCTGGAGTTATCAGCGAAGCAAGAATAATGATAGATGCCCTGAATAGAATTGGAAGTACTTCAGAAGACTTTCCAATGGGGTTGGGCGAAACCTTTATTGATGAGTTTACTACATTGCGAGATAATGTTGTTACTTTCAATTCAGAAGTGGATAAACTGAAAGCTGATTTGGCCGCCAAAACAATGCAGTTTAGCGATGAGATGAAGAGAATGAAAAAACTTTACTCAGAAGCTAAGGAGCGAGTGAAAGAGGGTGTTCCTCAGGAAAAGTGGGTGCAGTTTGGAATTGATGATAAAAAGTGATTTTAGAAGAGTCGCTTAAATTAATTACAACCTAATAAAATATATAAATTATGAATAAACTTATATCGTGTGTCCCTAACTTTAGTGAAGGACGAGACAAAAAGATAATAGAGAAAATTGTAGAATCGTTTAGAAATAAAGATAAAGTAAAATTGTTGGATTATGGCTTCGACCCCGATCACAACCGTCTTGTTGTAACGGCAGTAGGTGCGCCTAAAGAATTGAAAGCAGCTCTAATAGAAGCTATTGATGTATCGGTTGATCTAATAGACATGACTCTCCATGAGGGAGCACACCCACGCATGGGTGCTGTGGATGTAGTCCCATTTATTCCGATAAAAAATATAACCATGGAAGAAACTATTGCTATTGCCAATGAAGTAGCAGCAGAGGTTTCAGAAAAACATGGTTTGCCAGTATTCTTTTATGAGAAATCTGCTTCTGCAAAGCATCGCGAAAATTTAGCGGCAGTGCGTAAAGGAGAATTTGAAGGAATGGCCGAAAAGATGAAACAAGATGAATGGAAGCCTGATCTTGGACCTGCTAAACCACACCCAACTGCTGGCTGTGTGGCCATTGGTGCACGTATGCCTTTGGTTGCTTATAATATGAACCTTAATACACGTAACATGAAGATTGCAACAGATATAGCAAAAAAGGTGCGTCATATAGGTGGTGGTTTGCGTTACTGTAAAGCCATGGCGGTGGAACTAAAAGAGAGAAATATAACACAAGTATCTATGAACCTGACCGATTTTACACGCACATCTATTTATCAAGCACACGAAATGGTGCGCATGGAAGCAAAACGTTACGGTGTGTCTATAGTTGCTACAGAAATTGTCGGCCTATTACCCATGCAAGCATTAACTGATGTAGCAGAATATTACCTCGGACTTGAAGGTTTTTCAATTGACCAAGTGCTGGAATCTAATTTAATGGAGTAATTTTACTCCAAAAACAGATTAGATGGAAAGTTTTCTATTAATTGAAACTATAGCATCAGCATTTACTGCTTATAAGTCTCAAATAATTGAGATTGTTGCAGTAGTCTTTGGTGTGCTGAGTGTATGGTATGCCCACAAAGAAAATATTTGGGTGTTCCCATTTGGTATTATAAATGTGCTGATATACATTTACATATGTATATCGGCACAGCTTTATGCCAATGCAGGTATCAATGTTGTTTATTTTCTGACCAATGTGTATGGTTGGTACAATTGGTCGCGCACAAACGATAAACAAGAATCATTACAGATCTCACGTAATACAAACAGACAGAATGCCTTATGGTTTCTGTTTGCCATTGTATTGTATGGGGTTACTGTGTTGATTTTGCGTGCAGCCAATCAAGACAGTCCAGAGTACTTAAATTCTATATTACCTTGGATTGACGGAATGAACACCTCTTTTTTCTTATGTGCTACTCTGTTGATGACAGTAAAGAAAATAGAAAACTGGTGGTTTTGGATTGCAGGAAATGTGGTATCTATACCTGTTTACTTTTCACAAGGGCTCTATTTTACAAGCTTACAATATGCCATCTTCTTGATGATAGCTATAATGGGTTTGAGAGCGTGGAATAAGGCTTGGGCAGATAGAAGGATTATGTGAGGTGAGTGGTATGAGATACAATGTTAGTATGATCATATAAGTAGATGTAGATACGTTACATGCAACGTCTTGCTTGCGGATTTGCAATATTTCGACTCCGCTCAATAAACTGCACTTCGACAGGCTCAGTGACCGTCCGTGTGTCTGTAAAGCAAAACATGAAGACTATGTAGATATCACATAGTGTAAAAAATAATAACCAATAATTACCTTACTGAACTTAAATAATAAAACATGAATAACCTAATTATAAAGAACGCTGCTCAAGTGGTTACTTGTAGTGGTTTTGAAGGAAAATGTGGCACTGAAATGTCTGATTTACATGTTATCGAAAACGGAACGGTGATTGTAACCGACGGCATTATTTCACACGTACTTAAACAGGGTGAAGCTATACCCATAGATATATCAAATTACAAGGAGATTGATGCTTCTGGCAAAGCTCTTTTGCCAGGATTTGTTGATCCACACACTCATTTTGTATTTGGTGGCTATCGCGAAGAAGAGTTCTCTTGGCGCATGAGAGGCGACAGCTATATGTCTATTATGGAGCGTGGTGCAGGCATTGTAAATACCACCAAAGCTACACGTGAGGCATCTGAAGAGGAGCTTTACAATTCTGCAAAGCAACGCCTCGATGATATGCTCAAACTTGGAATTACCACTATTGAAGGTAAAAGTGGATATGGATTGGACAAAGAAACAGAGCTGAAACAATTGCGTGTAATGCGAAAGTTGAATGAAGATCACCCCATCGATATTGTATCCACTTTTATGGGACCTCATGCTACACCTGCCGAATGGAAGGGTAGGGAGGAAGAGTTTGTCGATTTTAATATCAATGAGATGTTGCCATTAGTTGCAAATGAAAAATTGGCAGAGTGTGCCGACATTTTTTGCGAAAAGAATGTATTTACTATTGAGCAATCTCGTCGATTCTTAACTGCAGCACGAGAGCATGGTTTCTTGCTAAAGATGCATGCTGATGAGATTGTGCAATTTGGTGGTGCTGAATTAGCTGCAGAGTTGAAAGTGCTGTCGGCCGACCATTTGTTGCAAGCTTCAGATGAGGGAATAAAAGCAATGGCCGAAAGTGGAGTAGTGGCAACGCTTCTTCCCCTTACAGCTTTCTCTCTGAAAGAAGAGTATGCGCGTGGTAGAGAAATGATTGATGCTAATTGTATTGTTGCTTTAGCAACTGACCTCAATCCAGGTAGCTCTTTTACAGCCTCTGTTCCACTATTATTTGCAATAGCTTGTATCTATATGAATCTTTCGCCCGAAGAGGCAGTTACAGCTTACACTATTAATAGTGCTGCTGCCATCAATCGCGCCGACACAGTAGGAAGTATTGATATTGGCAAACAAGGCGATATGATTTTATTGCAATATCCATCTTATAAGTTCTTGCCTTATTATGTGGGGATGAATTGTGTGGATACGGTCATCAAACGAGGTTTGATAGTTAAAAGCTGAGAATTAAGAATTAAGAACTAAGAAATGATTTTCGATCTTTGCGCCTTCTCTGTCAACTTTGCGGTTACCAATATGCCAGCTATATAAAATAATTGCATCTGGTTATGGAGAAGAGACGCCCATATAGGATTTCTGTTCAAGTGTTGCTATTTAGCATTTTTGTAATGCAATCATGGTCTGCAACCACAAAGTGGTTAAATATGAATAGCCTTGGGTGTAAACCCATGGAAGTCAGTCGGAAGGGTCGGCGAACCCTGAAAGGGTTCAACACTTTAGAACTAAGAAAATAAAAATTTAGAACTAAGAACAAAAACGATGCAAAAAGATATATTAAAAGACAAGAGTTTTGCTTTTGCAATAAGAATTGTAAGGCTTTCACTGTATATGCATGATGAGCACAAAGAATATGTTCTGAGCCCTCAGATTCTTAAGAGCGGCACTTCTATAGGAGCACTTGTAAGAGAAGGAAAATATGCTCAAAGCACACCCGATTTTATTCATAAACTTAGCATTGCCTAAAAGAGGCAAACGAGACGTATTATTGGTTGTCTTTATTGCACCAAACAGATTATATTGAAGAAAAACTCTTTAATTCATTGTTGTAAGATTGCGATGAGTTGATTGCTATGCTTGTTTCAATCGTAAAAACTACTAAAGATAAATTTTTAACAGAAAAAGAAAAACCAACAAATAAAAGAATTATGAGTTAAGCGTTAATAATCATAGAGCGTTCTTAAATCTTAATTCTTAACTTTTAATTTATTTATTATGATTTCCAAAAACCAAATTATCCAAGATTTTCTGGCCCAAACAGCCTCTAATAATCCAGTGCCAGGAGGAGGTAGTATATCAGCCCTTAATGGAGCCATTGCTACAGCATTGGCTGAAATGTTGGCCCAGCTAACTATTGGTAAAAAGCAATATATAGAAGTAGAAGATCAAATGAAGAAGACGGTTCATAAAATGAGCCAACAGAGAGAGCTCTTCTTGGTAGATATTGATAGAGATGCAGCATCATACAATTTGGTGATGGATGCATACAAGCTTCCAAAAGTGAGTGATGAAGATAAAGCCATACGCTCTGATAAAATTCAAGAAGCTACAAAACATGCAACGCTAATTCCGATGGAGATAGCACAGCGTGCTTTTGATTTAATGGATACCATTGAGAGCACCACGCGTAAAGGGAAGAGTAATGCTGTTACAGATGGATGCATCTCCATGATGGCATGCAGAACAGCAGTATTGGGAGCTTTGCTCAACGTTCGTATCAATTTAGGGTCGATTCAAGATGTTGCTTTTGTGAAGAGTCTTCAAGATAGATGCAATACAATTGAAATAGAGACCATTAAAAAAGAACAGAATTTATACAAATGGGTAAAAACACTACTCTAATCTATGAATCGTAATATCAAATTAAAATAGTTTTGTTGCAGACATTAACTACTCAATTAATAAGATAATACATAATGAAGAATATCTATTATATTGGTAAAGCAGATCTTACATTAGAAGATTTAGAATGGATTATTACCAATAACATTAAATTAGAATTGTCAGATGAGGCAAAGGAGCGCATACATAAATGTCGCACCTATTTAGATGAAAAAATGGAAAGAGAAGATGCTCCTATATATGGAGTATCAACGGGATTTGGCTCTCTATGCGATAGGGTTATTTCAAAAGGCGACTTGAATACGCTTCAAGAAAATTTGGTAAAGTCGCATGCTTGCAGTGTTGGTGATGAGGTAAAGCCTGTTATCATTAAATTGATGCTTTTGCTGAAAGCACATGCTTTGTCGAAAGGGTATAGTGGAGTACAAGTGGTAACGGTGAAACGAATGATTGATTTATTCAACAACGATATCTTACCTATTGTATATGACAAAGGCTCATTGGGCGCATCGGGCGATTTAGCACCATTGGCAAACCTGTTTCTCCCATTAATAGGTGTTGGTGATGTTTATTACAAAGGGAGAAAAAGAGAGATTGGCGGCGTGTTGGACGAGTTTGGTTGGGAACCTATCAAACTGCAAAGCAAAGAGGGGTTGGCATTGCTCAATGGCACACAGTTTATGGCTGCACATGGTGTTTTCTCTATTCTCAAGGCTCAACGTACATCTATGCGCGCCGATTTGATTGCTTCTATGTCTTTGGATGCTTTTGATGGATTAATAAATCCCTTCGATGAAAAACTACACCGTCTTCGTCCACACAACGGACAAATAGAAACAGGCATAAATATCAGAAAGTTTCTTGAAGGAAGCGAGTTGATAAAACGAAACAAGAAGCACGTTCAAGATCCTTATTCGTTTAGATGCATACCACAAGTACATGGCGCATCAAAAGATGCTATTGAATATGTGCGTTCTGTACTGATTACAGAAATTAATTCTGTGACCGACAATCCAACTATTTTTCCCGATGAAGATGAGATAATATCTGGAGGTAACTTTCATGGGCAGCCATTGGCTATTACTTTCGACTTTTTGGCTATTGCTCTGTCTGAGCTTGGCAATATATCCGAACGGCGTACAGCACAACTAATTCTAGGTAATCGTGGTTTGCCAGAATTCTTAGTTGCTAATTCGGGTCTTAATTCTGGCTTTATGATTCCACAATATGCGGCAGCATCTATTGTTAGCCAAAACAAAATGTACTGCTACGCAGCATCAAGCGACTCTATTGTATCGTCGAACGGTCAAGAAGACCATGTGAGTATGGGTGCAACAGCTGCTATCAAGCTTATTAAAGTACTAGATAACTTAGATATTATTCTTGCTATTGAGTTGATGAATGCAGCGCAAGCATTAGAATTTCGTCGGCCATTAAAATCATCGCCTTTTATTGAAAGACTTGTAAAAGATTATCGCAGGGAGGTGGCTTTTGTGGAAGAAGACATTGTAATGTATAAAGTAATAGAGAAAACAGTATCATTTTTGAATCGAATGTTAGTGGCAGATTGGTGATAAATTATCCCTCTTCCTTTCTAAACTAAAGTAAAAAAAGCAACTTTAGCAGTTATAATTTATTCAAACGTGTACAATTATAGTATATTTGTGTGATTTTATAATTGAAACAGACAATTAACAGAAAAACTAATAGTATTTAATTAAAAAAAATGGTAGAACAGATTCAAAAATCTCTGAGAGATTCAAAAACGGCAAGGTGGGCCGCACTACTTATTGTGTCAATCACAATGATGTTTGGTTATTTCTTAACTGACATTATGGCACCCCTCAAAGGCTTGCTCGAAGGACAAATAGGATGGTCAAGTAATGAATTCGGCACATTTAATAGTGCTTATGGCTGGTTCAATGTATTCTTCTTTATGCTTATTATTGGTGGAATTATCCTTGATAAAATTGGGGTGAGACTCACTGGATTTATGGCAGCAGTAGTAATGGTGGGTGGTGCTGCTATTAAATATTGGGCTGTTTCGACACATGTACTTGACGGACAAACTATACTGGGTGTCAACTCTCAAGTAATGTTTGCCAGTATTGGTTTTGCAATATTTGCAGTAGGTATTGAAGTAGCCGGTATAACTGTTTCTAAAATTATATATAAATGGTTTAAAGGAAAAGAATTGGCATTGGCCATGGGGTTAGAAATGGCCATGGCGCGTATTGGTACTGCATTTGCACTTTCAGCATCTGTTCCCATTGCAAGAGCAACGGGTATAATTGATGTGTCGCGTCCAGTTTTGTTTGGTCTTATCGGAGTATGTATTGGGCTAATTGTTTTCATAGTCTATATGGTTATGGACAAGAAGTTAGACCAGTCAGAAGGTGTTACCTCTGAATCAGTTGTTGCTCCTGAAGATCAATTTAAAGTAAGAGATATTCTTACCATTATCACCAATCGTGGTTGGTGGTACATTGCTATACTATGTGTGTTGTTTTACTCTGCAGTTTTTCCATTTTTGAAGTTTGGAGCAGACTTGATGGTAAATAAATTTGGAGTGAGTGAATCTTTAGCTGGAACAATTCCTGCATTACTTCCATTTGGCAATATATTATTAACACCCATTTTTGGAACTATATATGATAGAAAAGGTAAGGGTGCTTCCATTATGATTATGGGTTCTATATTATTAATTATTGTGCATACACTTTTTGCAGTGCCATTCTTTACCAGTCCAATTATTGCTATTGTTTTGGTGTTAATTCTTGGAGTCGGTTTTTCACTTGTTCCATCGGCTATGTGGCCATCGGTAACCAAGATTGTTCCAGAAAGACAACTTGGTACAGCGTTTGCTCTTATTTTCTGGGTTCAGAATTGGGGTTTGATGGGTGTGCCAAAACTAATTGGATGGGTGTTGGATAAATACTGTATTACCGGACAAGTTGTTCGCGATGGGTTAACTGTAAACACTTATGATTATACGTTACCAATGATTATTTTTGCTGGCTTTGGTGTTTTAGCTCTTGTTTTTGCATTCTTGCTGAAAGCAGAAGATAAGAGAAAAGGTTATGGGTTGGAGCTGCCAAATATACAAGCGTTGAAAGAAGTAGTTATTGAAGCTGAAATTAGAGAAGTGTAGATAGTAAGAGAAATATACTAATAACTGAATAATATAAAAAAGTGGACTCCGAGCTGGGTTCGCTTTTTTTTATGTTAAGATGTAGTTTAGCCAAATTATTTGAAAACAAAAAAGGCTGTATCAATAAAGATACAACCTTCATATAGTTTAGATGTTCGCTAAACCTAGTTTCTTAATATCTGTCTCTATTCTGATGCTCTCTTCGAGGTTTTGCAACAGATACTGTTAGAGTACGCCCATCATATTCTGCTTCGTTTAATTGTTCAATAGCACGCTGACCTTCTGAGTCATCATTCATTTCAACAAATCCGAATCCTCTTGATCGACCTGAAAATCTGTCTGTGATAATTTTTGCTGAAGACACTGTTCCGTATTCTTCAAAAAGTTCTCTTAAATCTTGTTCTGTAATTTGATAGGTTAATCCTGCAATGAAAATGTTCATGTGAAAATAATAAATTAAAAATTGAATTTGTGCAAAGACTTGCTTAGAAAGGTGAGAAGGATTCGACAGTAATGTGAAAAAACTAAATACCAATACTAGATGCTTTCTTATGCACCTTATGATGCTAAGATAAGAAGTTTTCTTGTGAAATACAAATAATTCATCCTTTTGTTAATTTTACACATTGTGTTTTATCATTTCAACGGAAATATAGAGAACGATAAAGTATTTATTTAGAGCCAAGTTTAGTATTGTCTCATGATGAAACAAAGAGAAGGTAATCAAAGTTAATTCGATACCCTCTCTTCTATATTTAGAATTATTAGTGTCCGCTAAAAGTTTTTTCAAAGTTAATAATCGGATAATAAAAGGGC
>CAZIUT010000020.1:0-15420 GCA_964542545.1 uncultured Dysgonomonadaceae bacterium
AAAGTACTATTTTTTAATCTATCTAGGCCTATAGAATCAATCAATCTTTCAACTTGTTTATAAAATATTGAAATGAGTTGTTTGAAAAGAACTGTTTTTGATGTTCTTGTGAGCGCACTTTGCATTTTCCAGCCTGCATATAACGCCTGAAATAAGCGAAAATTGAGTACCCGATATCTCTCAACGGTTTTGGGAAGAGCTTTAACACTCTTAGTTGAAAAGAGCCTGGGGTTAATATACGGAGTATAAATATAACTGCATCCGATTTTTTTAAAAAACCTGAATCGTTATCCCAAAGGATAATGGTTTCTTTGGGAAATTCATAGTTGAAATGACGAGAAAAATCTTCTGTAAAATCAGACTCTAATGCAGCAAAGTAAAAGACTTTTTTGCTGTCGTTCTCTAAAATCCAATTTACCCAATAGCTACACACGCTACATAAGTTGTCGTAAAAAACAATTGTTTTCATAAGATTAATCCTTTTTCCGCCTAAAGATAATATGCTCGCAAACAATCACTGCTATCACCCCCATTACAAAACCATTAGTAAGAATAGGACGCA
Source organism: uncultured Dysgonomonadaceae bacterium (assembly GCA_964542545.1). Lineage (GTDB taxonomy): Bacteria > Bacteroidota > Bacteroidia > Bacteroidales > Dysgonomonadaceae > UBA2632. The sequence goes on from CAZIUT010000020.1 coordinate 563, forward strand.
CTATCAGCGGAATAGATACTACTACCGTTTGTGGCAAAAAAGAAATCAATACAGCTAACATAATCGGAAAGCCAATAACAATAGCAGATTCAAAGCCTATTACTGCTTTTTGATTTTGTATTAAATTAAATCCCGAAGCCAATTGCGTAACCATCAAATAAAACATGATAGCTCCAATCACTAGCGATGGTGTTTCATTAAGTATACTTACCAACCCTGGAAAAAGTGATATCACAATAAGTCCGATACCTGCAGGAATCAGCACATAACGCGAAGCACACCTTGTAGCTGATATAATACCAGGACTGAAGGAGAAGTCGACTAAACCAATAACACCAGTTATACCTGCAAAGATATTTGAAATTCCTGTTACAGCAACACCTCTTTGGGTTCGCTTGTCCATATCTTTCAAATCAAGCATACTGCCTATAGACTGTATAGAGCCAAGTTCATTGATGAGCAAAGCTAAATAACAAAATATAAATGCTGCTATTACTCCAAAATCAAATTGTAAAGGAAAAATGAAGAAAGATGTTTTATCTGATGATAGTATTTCAGACAGGGATGTAATTGTAGAAAGCCCCATTGGCTTAATCTGAAGGTAAACTAATGTGCCAATTACTATACCTAGTAATACAACAACCGATTTCCACGCTCCTACAAACCACTTGTTCATCAAAAGCATTAATATGACTAGTATAATGGCAAACCAAAAATGAAAATTTTCAAACCCTGCTGAGTTTTCAAACAAAAGATTTAGTATTACCGGGGCTAATGTAAACCCTATAAGTAAGAGTATAACAACTATGATGCGAGGAGTAAACAAATAATTTATTTTGCCTAGCAAACCACTTAGTGACAGGATAAGCAAAAAAACACCTCCAATTGCAACAGAAGTATAAATAACAGAATACGAAAAACTTAATGAAGAGACAATACCTATGAGCAAAACTGATGCTGGTCCTATAATTAAAGGTAGTCTGTGGCCCCACAAGACTTGGACAATTAAGAAAACACCCCCTAGAACAAAAAGCTTCTGCATGTAGAGAATCTGGGAAGGCGTATCGTGAAAATGAATTTCAGCAAGAACGCGACCCAAAATCAAGATAGTTGGTACTGATATAACTAGCCACTGCAGTCCATATAGAAGAAATGGAAAAGGTGTGGGCTTATCATTTAATTTATAGTTGATAGGACAGTTGTTTTTAGATTGTTATTTTAATACATCTTTCAAAGGTATTGCCTGAAAAGTCATATGTGCAACACTACTTTCATACAATATACCTATAGTTTCTGAATCTATTAATGTGAGGCAAGAATACCCCCAACCATGACCTTCATCTAACAACACATCATATTCTGTTGGGAAAGTAAGTCCTCCATCAACACTAGCCTTAATGGTGATATGGTGTCTACCTTTAGTGGTATTTGGATTAGAGAAAAGAAGAATATCTTTTCCGTAAACATTATCTTTGGCCTCCACTTTTATTAAGCTAGCCATACAAATAGGTTCTTGCAACACACTGCGCGAGGAAGGATGCTCTGTCCAAGTTTCTCCCAAGTTGGTAGTAGTAGCCACTGCTCTGCTTCCACCCCTATTGTCTCTCATATTAAGCATTAGAACACCTAAATCCACCTCTATCACTTGCGCTTCGGTAGTATTGGTGCGAGCATGATTATTTATGTGCCATGTTTTGCCTCTATCTTTGCTATACATTAGACCTGCATTGGGCACGCGAACACTGTCGATATATTGTATTGGGAAAACTAGTGTTCCGTTTTGCATAGTAATACCTCTACCAGGACCTTGCAACAAAAACTTCCACGTAGGGTCTTTCACTTGCTCTGTTATATTAATGGGTTCTGACCAAGTTTTGCCATCGTCTGTGCTTTTAGATAAAACTAATTGGGCTGTGCGCTCTTTCGACATACCATCTTGCGAGTTATGCCATGCCCTATGATTTCCCATTCCATGTGTCCAAGCAGCAATAATCCATATATCATCAGTTTTAGTGTCCACTAATATAGCAGGATCGCCCACACCATTTTGTGCTTTTGGAAGACCACCATACTCTCCAAAACTCATTGGAATTAGCATTTTCTCCCAAGTTTGTCCCTTGTTGGTGCTTCGGCTCAAACCTATATCTACATACTCCTGCAAATCGACGCTACTGTTATATCTTATATCGTAAACAGCCAATAGCGTCCCCTCATTAGTTGTAACCAACCCTGGAATTCTGAATGCTGCCGAACCGTCATCTCCTGCATGTCTAACACCCACTCCCATTCTGTGAGGAGCGCGTTCAGAATTGAATAGCAAAGGAGCATCTTCATTATCTAACTTTACCGACAATAGCTCTATCTCTACTTTTGAGAGAACAGAAGTTGTTGGTTTCATTTGAAGACTAATCCAAAAATAATTTATCCCAGGAAAAAGTTTATAATTAGGCGCAAAGGTAACATGTGTGCTTGGATGTCTCTGCTCCAATACTTTAATTGAGTAAGAAGGGTTTGCCTTCAAAGTACTGCTCCCTGCATGACTATGAATATAGTTAACTGGGGCAAAATATATTTCACTTTCACGTTGTGCAGATTCAGTACCACCATAATAGAGCTTTAAAGCTTCAATTTCGTTTAAATTTGTATCGCCTAATATTTTGAACTTCAACTCGCTCAACACTTCCGACTCCGAAGCATTGATACGAAAATAAAATAACACATTGTCTTCTCGCTCAATTAAGATGGGTATTTTAGTTTGCTTCACAAGTATTGTGTTTTTTGCCAATATGGGTGCAAAGCACACAAGAGTATGTAGGAATAGCAGAAAGCTGTTAATTCTTTTCATGTTCATATTTTATTTATAAATAGTGAGTTCCTTCCAACAACTAGTTTATCTATTCTTCTGATTCACACAAAGCCACAAGGAGCAATAGGTAGAAAAATATGATAATTAACAAATGCAAGTTTTCAAATTATACTCAATAGTCCATCTACAAATATAGCAATAAAATCAGACAAAAGTCTTGCATATACAACAATGAGCCTAATCTGAAAACCTTCAATTACAAGATTATCAATCTTTTTCCGCACTTTACATCTGAGGGGAAAGCCTAATAATCAACATTTTACCAAGGCCCCTCGCAGGATATTTAAGGGCAATTATTTTTTACTATTTGTCAATCACATGACATTTGACGCTGATCGACTTTTGTCATGAGCTTTTCGCATATTAATAATAATTTCATATCGAGTCAATAGCACATTTAACTCTCCAATAAGCGGATCGAAGTTAGGCTTATCTTTGCAGGCATTTAAAGAGTCTATTACACTAAACATCAAATTAAGATTGTATCGTGCTTCTTTTTGCACAGCCTTAGTGTTTTAATTTAGGCTTACTTTTCAAAACATACTCATAGCGCTTTGCTATAAGGGCTATTTTCTGCTCATTCAATTTCCTAACCTCATCAACAAAGGGACGCAAACCTAAATCAGAAAGAGCATCATAAACTTCTGGATGTGTGTCATAATGATCCAAGAACTGATAAATAATTTCATTGACAACACTTTCGTTGTTTTTTCTCAATCCGCTTAAAAAAGTTCTAACTGCAGGATTAGCAATTCTAGCTGCAGAAACCATGCATACAATATCGGTTCGCATAATAAAACTCATATGCGAGACTATAACACCAACACACTTAAACTCCCTCTCGCGCAATAGTTGCACCTTCTCTGTCAATGGGTATGAGACGGGAGGAACCTTAAGTTGCTTTATTTGCTTCTGATCTTTTCTCAATAAATTCTGAATTCCTCGAAGCCCTAAAAGGTCGGGAATGTGCTTTTAAACTATCCTAACCACTTCGTTAAATAGCTCAGGAAGCTCAATCTTTAAAATTTTAGATAGTCTATTTTTTCAACCTTCATTTCAGCCCTTTTTTTACAACAAAACAACTGCCTCTTTGTATTTCCTTCATAAGCAGCATCAGTCACTTGTTTATTCACAAATATAAAAAAAAATAGGGTTATGACGCATCAATTTGTCGAATGAAAATCATTTTTCAGCTGCATCTGATATAAAAGCAGAAACAAAACGGCAAGAAGCATCCTCCGCTGGAACTAAAATCGCGATTATCTTACTAGCGGAAGGTACAAAAGGACTTTAACAGTCAAAAAAATGCTTCCAGCGGGTAAATTAGTTACCATTATCTCAAGTTTAACACTTTCGCAGGTATAAAAGAGTCTTTTTAGTACAAAAAGGTAGAAATCGACCCTCCGCTGAGCATAAAATCCTAATTTTAGTCCCAGCGGAGGGTCGACGAGGACTTTCTTGAACTTTTAACCACCTAAACACAGATAAAAAACCATAACCTGTAAAGTTATACAGAAAAGCTACCCTAAGTTGATAAAAACATACCAAGAAGCAATCAAAAAAATACTCATCAAGCGATAAATTGATTAGATACATGAAATTGCAGGAAGTAAAGAGAGGGAGGGGGCTTTACAAACGATCGAGGTAGAAATCCTTTGTCAACAATTTAAATTCATCGGTATATTGATGACGAGCATGCTCAATTATTAAGTTTTCTTCTAAACACACCACTTCATCCTTTCCAAACTCAACCAACAAACGCTTTGGGAATTTATGTGGGGTTGGAAAAACATTAGTTATTCTATGCGCAAACAGATTGACTGCCGCAGCATGTGTAAGAACAGTTTGTTTAAATTCGTAGGGAAGTATTAAGTCTATACGCCCACCCTCAGCAAGAAGTGGAGCACCTTTTGAAATAATCTCAAAAAAAGAAAGCGAATCATTATGACGTGCATAAGTGCGAGATAGAGAAGGAGACTTAAGAGCATTTTGAAAATATGGAGGATTAGATACAATTAAATCATACTTTTTATTCAATTTAGCAGTGAAATCTTGAAAAGAAACATGTTGCACATTGATGCGTTTTGCAAAAGATGAGAGAATTACATTCTGCTGCGTTTGCATAACACTCCCTTCATCTATATCGATAGCGTCAATATCGGCTATTGAATTTCGCTGAGCAATCATTAGAGCTATCAAGCCAGTACCTGTTCCAATATCTAAAACATTACCGCATTTATTCACGCGTACCCACGCACCAAGCAACACTCCATCTGTTCCAACCTTCATGGCACAATGATCTTGAAAAACAGTAAACTGCTTAAATCTAAAAAAATTATTTGACATAAAACAGACTCAACTAATAGTTTGGCACGAAATTTGGAGATTCATAATAGATTAAACGTGTCTAAACTGAATATTGGACACATAAACTACATATTCAAAACAAACATAGCTAATTTTCCGTTAACAGTGTAATCTCTTACCATTTCTGAATAAAAAAAAGAGAGATTGAAATAATACAAGATTGAAATAATATGCCTCAAACAAAATTACATAGATTTGCTTTAGAAGAAAATGACCCAAACGTAATATCATTTATTGCGGGAGACTTTATGGAGGGAGACCTTGATATAGACTCTAGTTTGCTTCCTGATGAACTACCGATATTACCACTTAGAAATACCGTTGTTTTTCCTGGTTCTAGCTTACCCATATCAGTGGGGAGAGAAAAATCGATAAAACTGGCAAAGGCCTTAGGGAAAAAAACCAAGTATATTGGAATGGTCTGCCAAAAAGACACAAACGTTGAAGACCCTCAAGCAGAAGATTTATACAATATAGGTGTTATTGCCGAAGTATTGAGAGTTATTGAGCTTTCTGAAAACAACTTTAGTCTTATTGTGCAAGCAAAACAAAGGTTTGAATGGACAGAGATGAGCCAAACTGAACCCTACTTTAAAGCTAAGCACATAATAAAGGAGAGCATTCTACCAAATAAAGAAGACAAAGAATACGATGCTATCTTAGGCTCGATACGCGATAACATGACCCAGATGCTAAACATGTTGGGCGATCCACCCAAAGAACTTATCCAAACACTCACCAGTGATTCTTTTTCTAAAATGCTTGTGAGTTATAGTGCAACAAACTTACCTATAGACAGCAAAGAAAAACAAGAGCTCCTAAATATTAACGAGGAAAAACAAAGAGCTATTGAATTACTCACTATAATGAGCAGAGAGTTGCAAGTGCTAGAGCTGAAGATGAGCATTCAGATGAAAACGCGCGAAGACCTCAACCAGCAGCAAAAAGAATACTACCTGCAACAACAAATACGCACCATTCAAGAAGAACTGGGCGGTGGAAATACGCAGCAGATAGAGATTGATGAGTTTAAAGAAACAGCTAAAAACAAAAAATGGAACGAAGAGGTAGCCAAAACATTTGAAAAAGAGATAAATAAACTAGAGCGATTAAACCCACAATCGCCTGACTACTCTGTTCAGTTTGGTTATTTACAAACAATACTAGAACTACCTTGGAACGAATATACTGAAGACAATTTCAATTTGGAAAATGCTCAAAAAGTGTTAGATAGAGATCACTTTGGTATGGAAAAGGTGAAAGACCGCATTATTGAGCATTTGGCAGTATTAAAATTAAAAGGCGATTTGAAAGCACCCATCATTTGTTTACACGGACCACCCGGAGTAGGTAAAACATCGCTAGGCAAGTCTATTGCCGAAGCATTAAACAGAAAGTATATTAGAGCTTCGCTAGGTGGCTTGCACGATGAGTCCGAAATTCGTGGTCATCGCCGCACTTATATTGGAGCTATGCCAGGTAAGATTATTCAGAACATACAAAAATCCGGTTCTTCAAACCCTGTATTTGTACTAGACGAAATAGATAAAATTGGCTCTGACTTTAAAGGAGATCCCTCTTCGGCACTACTGGAAGTATTAGACCCTGAGCAAAACGACTCTTTTCTTGACAACTATTTATCTATCAACTACGACTTGTCGAAAGTTCTGTTTATAGCCACAGCCAACAATCTAAACTCAATTTCTCAACCACTACTCGACAGAATGGAGCTGATAAATGTTGGTGGCTACATTTTAGAAGAGAAGGTTGAAATAGCCAGGCGTCATTTACTCCCCAAAGAGCTGAACAACCACGGTATCAAAGAAACTGAATTTACAATACCTAAGCAGACTTTGGGCAAAATAATAGAAAGCTATACAAGAGAATCGGGTGTACGCGAATTAAATAAGCAAATTGCTAAGGTATTGCGAAAAGTTGCTAGAAGAATAGCTGGAGAAGAGGAATATCCTAAATCATTGAGAACAGAAGATCTTCATGAGTATCTGGGAATAGAGGAATACAGCAAAGATAAATATCAAGGCAATGAATATGCAGGAGTAGTTACAGGATTGGCTTGGACTTCTGTTGGTGGAGAGATTCTGCTGGTTGAAACCTCATTAAGTCGTGGCAAAGGAGAAAAACTAACCTTAACCGGAAATTTGGGTGATGTAATGAAAGAATCTGCCATGTTGGCAAAAGAATACCTGCTATCGCATGCAGAGGAATTAGATATTAACCCAGAAATATTTCAACATTGGAATATTCACCTCCACGTACCCGAAGGTGCTATTCCAAAAGATGGACCTTCGGCAGGTATTACAATGATTACCTCAATGGTATCGGCACTCACACAACGAAAAGTGAAAAGCAACCTTGCCATGACTGGCGAAATCACCTTGAGGGGAAAAGTGCTTCCTGTTGGAGGAATTCGTGAAAAAATACTTGCAGCAAAACGTGCAGGTATAAAAGAGATAATACTTTGCGACGAGAATAAGAAAAATGTTGGTGAGATAAAAGAGAGTTACTTAAAAGGCCTGAAATTTCATTATGTAAAAGACATAAAAGACGTTTTAGAGATAGCTCTATTAAAACAAAAGGTAAAGAATCCAAGAAGATTTTCAATACCTAAAAAGAAAAGTTGATATCCTACCACCTAATTATACTACTCAACTATTGACAACAGCAATCACACAAAAAAAGAGGAGTCTCATTATGAGACTCCTCTTTTTTTGTGTATATTATTATTCTTAATTCTTAAAATCTACTCAGCATAATGCCTAAAATCTTTAAGCATAGCTTGTAGTCTTTTTCTAGCAAAGAAGATTCTACTTTTCACAGTTCCAATTGGTAGGCCTAAATGTTGAGCAATCTCCTCATATTTATATCCTGAAACGTGCATTGAGAATGGCACTTTGTACTCGTCTGTAAAACTGTTAATAGCTTTGTTTATTTCTTTAATTGTATATGCGCCATCTGGGGTATCAAAACCTGAATCTTGTGGAAGATTTAAGTGATACAAATTCTCAGTTCTATCAATAATTGTTTGACTTCTCACAATTTTACGATAGTTGTTCACAAATATATTATGCATAATTGTAAACACCCAACCTTTAAAGTTTACGTTTTCGTAATATTTTTCTTTATTGTCTAAAACTCTAAGGGTGGTCTCTTGCAACAAATCTTTGGCGGCCTCTCTATCTGTAGTAAGTGACAATGCAAAATTCATCATATTGTCTTGTAATCCGAGAAGGTTGTTTTCAAATAAATTGTTTTCTTTCATAATTGTGTTCTTTAAATCATAAGTGAATGAATGATTGTGTAATACTTTATCACCTAATGCAAACAAAGATAAGCATTTTAACTTTCACTATAAAGGAGAAAAGCAAATATAATTAGTTAAAGGGTGTTATATGTGTATGTTAAATACTTAATTTGCTGATTATCAATTAATATAAAGGTTTTATGTTGGTGTTTTAAGCATTAAAACCCCCATTGATATTATCTATATATGAATATACAGAAGTATATAACTACATAATTGTGAAGAGTTATTTACGCTTAAATCAACTTTAACACTGTTTTAGCATAGCAATAAGAGACATTATACAATATACAACAATGAGTTTTATAGCACACAGTCAAACAATACAGATAAGTTGGCATCTTTTTTGCATACTATATTTTATACTATAAATATAAAATATATAATAACTATGACACAAAAAGGAAAAATAGGGGTTACAACAGATAACATATTCCCCATTATAAAAAAGTTTCTGTATAGCGATCATGAAATATTTCTACGCGAACTAGTATCAAACGCAGTAGATGCTACTCAAAAACTAAAAACCATCTCTTCTGTTGGAGATTTCAAAGGAGAGCTGGGCGATTTATCGGTTCATGTTTCTATAGATGAAAAAGCTGGCACACTTACCATATCTGATAAAGGAATAGGCATGACTAGCGAAGAGATTGACAAATACATTAATGAGATTGCTCTTTCGTCTGCCAACGATTTTCTAGATAAATATAAAGATAACTCCAATGCAATTATTGGTCATTTTGGTTTAGGTTTTTACTCTGCCTTTATGGTAGCAAAAAAAGTAGAGATAAAGACCTTGTCATACAAAGAGGGTGCAAAGGCTGTAAAATGGTCATGCGATGGCTCTCCTGAGTATACGATAGAAAAAACAGAAAAAGAAAGTCGCGGCACTGACATTGTTCTTCACATTGACGAAGAAAACAAAGAGTTTTTGCAAACAAATAAAATAACTAGCCTGCTCAACAAGTATTGCAAGTTTTTACCTATTCCAATTGTTTTTGGAAAAAAACAAGAATGGAAAGATGGCAAAAATGTAGAAACAGACGATGACAATGTAATAAACAACACCACACCTGCATGGATGCGCAGACCAAATGAGTTGAAGAATGAAGACTATCTGAATTTTTACAGAGAACTATACCCAATGGGCGAAGAGCCTCTTTTCTGGATTCATCTCAATGTTGACTATCCATTTAACTTGACAGGTATCTTATATTTTCCGCGAATAAAAAGCAATATAGACCTACAGCGAAACAAAATACAGCTATATAGCAATCAAGTTTTTGTGACAGATTCTGTAGAAGGCATTGTACCTGAATTCTTGACGCTATTGCACGGAGTGATAGACTCACCAGACATACCGCTTAATGTCTCTAGATCTTACTTGCAAAGCGACCACAATGTGAAAAAGATATCAAACCACATAAGCAAAAAAGTTGCAGACAGACTGGAGGAAATTTTCAAAGAAGATCGCAATGAATTTGAAGAGAAATGGGATAGTTTAAACCTGTTTGTTGAGTACGGAATGCTTACCGATGAAAAGTTTTACGACAGAGCTGAGAAATTTACATTAGTAAAGAATATTGATGGAAAACATTTCACACTTGACGAGTACAAAACGCTTATAGAAGAAAACCAAACAGATAAAGATGGCAATGTAACCTATCTATATGCGAGCAATAAAGATGATCAGTTTACCTTTATAGATGGAGCAAAAGAAAAAGGATACGATGTGTTGCTTATGGATGGACAACTTGATGCGCATTGGGTTGGACTTTTAGAACAAAAACTTGAGAAAAGTCGCTTTATTAGAGTAGATAGCGACACAGCTGAAAATATTATTGTAAAAGAAGAGACAGCAGAGGTAAATTTAACTGATAAGCAAAAAGAAAATATTGAAGAAGTAGTGAAGTCGCAGTTGCCAAAAATAGAAAAAACAGAGTTTATGATAGACTATAAAGCTCTTGGTGAAACAAGCAGACCTATTCAAATTACTCAAAATGAATTTTCGAGACGAATGAAAGAAATGTCGCAAATGCAACCAGGAATGGCTTTTTATGGCGAAATGCCAGATACATACCAAGTAGCTCTTAATATCGACCATCCATTTATAGCTGATATGATTAGCGAAACTGAATCGAAAGAAAAAAGTGACCTTGAACAGTATGCTACAGATAACAAAACATTGCACCAACTAATCGATTTGGCATTGCTCTCTAACGGAATGCTTAAAGGCGAAGCTCTTAATGAATTTATCAAGCGAAACTATGAGGGTTTAAGGAAATAAAATAGAGTTATTTTTAAAGTAATAGAATTTTGACTTAAATAAAAGCTGATGGTTATAATAACTATCGGCTTTTTTTATATCAAAAAAAACATGGTAGTTATAGACAAACATTTTAACTTTGCGCTAACATTAATATTCACAAATACAACCTCTAATGAAAAAAGCTCCTTATAAGGCAACATATTCACCCTTCAGAAGTTTCACAAGAGATGAATGGAGCATGCTTGAAGAGCATCCTATGTTCCCCATTTCGGATATAGACCTCACTAAACTAAAAGGCTTGAACGAACCACTTACACTAGAGGAGATGGAGGAGGTGTATATTCCTTTGGTAAGGTTGTTGCAAATACACATTACACACTACCGCAAGTTACACAACGAGTTGGATGAATTTTTCTACAATTCGAGCTATAGAGTTCCCTACATAATTGGAATTGCAGGAAGTGTAGCAGCAGGGAAAAGCACTACTGCAAGGGTTTTACAAAAACTACTGTCACTTACACCAGAAAAGCTGAATGTAGAATTAGTTACAACTGATGGATTCTTGTATTCGAATGCAGAACTAACAGAGCGAGGTATTTTTAATCGTAAAGGTTTTCCAGAGAGCTACGATGCAAAAAGCCTGATTGCATTTTTATCGGCTGCAAAGTCTGGGCGACAATCTCTTAGTGCTCCAGTTTACTCGCATCTTTATTATGATGTAATACCCAATGAAACACAGGAAATAAGACAACCTGATATTTTGATTGTAGAAGGGATAAATGTATTGCAAGTTTCAAAAAGCGCAAAAGAAAGACGCAAGAAGCGAGTATTTGTATCAGATTTTTTCGATTACTCAATCTATGTAGATGCCCGCAATAAAGATTTGCGTCAATGGTTTTTAGAAAGATTCTTAACTCTTCAGAAAACTGCATTTCTTAACCCCGAGTCATATTTTCATCAGTTTGCAGACCTTTCTGAAAAAGAAAGTCTTGATTTTGCAACGCAAGTATGGGATGACATTAATCTACCCAATTTAGAGCAAAACATTTTACCTACTCGTTTTAGAGCCGACCTTATATTGGAAAAAGGAGAGTGTCATTTTGTCAGAGGAGTGAGAATAAGAAAGGTTTAATATGACAGAAATGTCACTTAAATAGAAAAGCGGCGAATTTTTTTATAGAATTCGCCGCTTTTTTTGACCTTATATCCGTTTTCTTACAAAGAACTAACTATATCGTTCGCAATTTTCTCAAATTCATCTTTTGACAATTCAACACGCATGTTCGACAAATTCATATCAGCTTCATTTTGTATAGGTATTAAATGAATATGAGCGTGAGGAACCTCTAACCCAACAACCATAACACCTACCCTATTACATGTAACTGCTTTTTCAATTGCTTTAGCAATTTTTTTTGAGAACACAATCATTTCAGAAAGCATTGCATCATCTATATCGAACAGATAATCAACTTCGTTTTTAGGAATTACCAAAGTGTGCCCCTTAGTCATAGGATTTATATCGAGAAAAGCATAAAATTTCTCGTCTTCAAAGATCTTGAATGAGGGTATTTCACCTCTCACTATTTTTGTAAAAATTGTAGCCATATCGCGCAAAAGGTATTTAATATTAGCTTTAAATAGGATTATATTAAATAGCTATTTCAATTATTTCAACGCTCAACACTCCCGATGGTATAGTTATATCTATTACATCTCCTACTTTTTTTCCCATCAATCCTTGTGCTATAGGAGTATTAACTGCTATTTTTCCCTCCTTAAAATCAGCTTCTGTTTCAGAGACTAATGTGTAAGTCATTATTTTTTGGGTTTTCAGGTTTTTCATCGTTACCCGATTCATTATCTTAACCGTCTCTATCCCAATTGCCTTCGAATCTATCAGCCTAGCTGTAGCCAACACACCTTTTAATTGAGATATTTTTGCTTCCAACATACCTTGTGCTTCTTTTGCTGCATCGTACTCAGCATTTTCAGACAAGTCTCCTTTATCTCTAGCCTCTCCAATTTGTTGCGAAATCTTAGGCCTTTCCACAGATTCAAGATGTGTTATCTCATCCTTGAGTTTATTATAACCCTCTTCGGTCATATATGTGATTGACATAATTAGATTTTTTAATTAATAGTAAATAGTTCATTCATATATACACAGAACAAGAAGTAAGAAAAAAAATTCTGGCCAGTTATTTTCCTGCAGACCAGAATTTCTTCTATTTACTTCTATTCTATATATGTACAAAGATAATAACTTCTTAACTTAAACACAAACTATCCAACAGAAATTACAATATTCGATTAATTTGCTCATCCAACTTGTCAAAATTATCAATCCGTTCTATCAAATCGCCCTCTTTGTTTATAATATAGGCAGTTGGCAATTCTCTAACATTGTACATTTTCAACAAATCTGAATAGATAGATTGTGGCTCATATACCGTTATCCACGGAAGCTCAATCGATACGTTTTTCCAAAAGTGAGCGTCAGAGTCAAAAGAAATTTGATATACAACCAAGCCTTTTGATTTATATTTATCATAGACCCTATTTATAATTTCATTGTGTTGCAAAGAGAAGTCTGATTTATAAGCAGTAAAATCAAGCAGTACATAATTTCCTTTGAAAGAGGCAAGGCTCACCTTTTGCCCCTTCACATTTAAAAGCGATATATCAGGCAGTTGAGACTCGGTAGTAGTTATGTTACTAATCAATTCGTCTTGCTTATCCTGCTGTTTACGAACACGCAAAGCATTCATGGTAAAGTCATACAGATGCGTAGTGCGCTCGGTGTCGGGGTAGTATCTCATCCACGAAGTAGCAACTGCACCAAACATAGAATAGTCTTTCTTGTTGTAAGGATCAAAGATAAGGTATCCGTCTATCTTTTGAAAAACGGCATAATATGCTGCAGCACTGGATGGATTACCCAGAATAAGCTTACCTGCACGAGTTTTATAAACAGATAAAACCGAATCCACCATTTCCATATATGTTACATCATCGATATTTTTGTTTTCGTGATGCAATATCAGGTCTGATATTTTCGACTTTGCATCAAGTTGCATATTTATCACTTCTTTTATCTGCTCATTGAGCATAGAAGGTTCCATTTTATACGAATTATATAAATCAGCACCATCAGCAGTAAGTTTTAGCTTATCAACTGAGTCTACTGCAAAAACAATAATTTGCTCGCCAAGTCTCAATTGATAAAACTCAGGATTCTGGGGTGCGTTTTCTTTAAAGGCAAACTTCCCATTTTCTTTAAGCACTACAGAATCTAAAAGGTCAAGACCAGTAAGCCCCCTGTGCTCAAAGTATAAAACTTGGCCATCGGCCGAGGTAATTTCGCCATTTACACTAAAAGTCTTCCCTTTAGAGTTGCATGAAGACAAAAGTAGCATAGACGCTACCAACAGAAAAAGTGCTGATGATATTATTTTATTCATATTCATTATTAAAAATAAAGTGTTTAATAGAAGTTGCAAATTTATACATTTTTTTGCTTAAACAGGCAGAATATAGCAACAACTACAATAAAAATCTACTGCACAATTGCTTTAATTCAATTTCAACACCATAGATTAATAGATAATAAGCGATGAAAGTTGAAATAAATATGTAACTTTGTGTGATATTTAGATATAAAATAAAACAATAAAAATTTATGATTAATCCAATTGTTCAGAGCATAACGCTGGCAGATGGCCGCACCATTACGCTCGAAACAGGGAAGTTGGCAAAACAAGCCGATGGTTCTGTAACCCTAAAAATGGGTGACACCATGTTGTTGGCTACTGTTACTGCTGCAAAAGAGGCAAGCCCTGGAGTTGATTTTATGCCTTTACAGGTTGAGTACAGAGAAAAATTCTCCGCATTTGGAAGATATCCAGGCGGATTCATGAAAAGAGAGGGCAGACCTTCTGAACATGAGATACTAACAAGCAGACTAATTGACAGGGTGCTACGCCCTTTATTTCCTGATAACTATCACGCAGATGTTTTTGTAAACGTTACAC
>CAZIUT010000021.1:0-15156 GCA_964542545.1 uncultured Dysgonomonadaceae bacterium
CAGGATACTTTAGAAACTTTAATTTAACTGATGATCAATTAAATGATTTAATGAGTACCATTCAAGAAAATGGAGATGCAGAAGGTGCTCGCATTTGGTATGATGCTAACAAAGAAATGGTAGACAGTTGGTATAACAACTAAACCAATTTACAGATATTATAGATCCCGAAAAGTCTACTTTTCGGGATTTTTGTTTGATTCAAACAAATAAAGGAATAAAACTTATAGACCCAACAAAATATTAATCATGAAATTTACAAAGATTACAACGTTTATTCTAATCATAGCTTTTAGCATTGGGCTAATCCTCATGTGGAAGCAGTAGTAAAGCTGATGATAAAGAAACAGTAAAAATATTATATGCCAACTACTTAGAAAATATAGCATACTCTTTTTTAACTAAGATAGCTTTAGAAGAAAAAGGCTACGCAGTAGAACTAACTAATCTTGAACTTGGACTTATTTTTGGTGAATTATCAAAAGATAGACCAAATGGAGATGTGTTTATGGACGCATGGTTACCAAATACACACAAAACATACTGGGAAGAGTATGGTGACAAATTAGTGAAAATAGGAGAATCGTTTAGTGAAGGTTCAAGAGGTTTGGTAGTGCCATCATACCTACCCTTTAATTCTATTGAAGAATTAAATGAATACAAAGATAAATTTAAAGGAAGAATTATAGGAGTAGGAAGTGGTGCTGGTATCCATGCCGATACATACAGAGCCATTGATGCGTATGACCTAGAACTTGAGTAAATAACATCAAGTGGACCTGCTATGGTGGCTGCTCTTAAAAAGGCAACACGAGACAAAGATTGGATTGTAATTACAGGGTGGAAGCCTCACCTTAAATGGATACAATATGATCTAAAATACCTTGATGATCCAAAAGGAGTATATCCTACAGATGTATATGCTATTCTATCACGCAGAGGATTTGAAGAAGATATGCCAGAAGCAGCAAAGTTTTTCAAGAACTTTAACCTGACAGAAGACCAACTATATGAACTAATGGATTTAGTGAATGATAAAGGTGGAAGATGGTGCGCAGATATGGTACGAAGCGAACAAATAAATGGTGGACGGTTGGTATAATAACTAAACCATTTAAATCTATATATTCAAACAACCCGAGAAGATTCTTCTTGGGTTGTTTTTTTTAATTTACATACAATCGAATTATAGAGGAAAACTAAACAAATAACTAATATCAATTATATTTATAAAGTTGATATTAGTTATTTAGTTATTCTCTCAGCTTTTTCAAAGTCGTTTTCCATTAGGTACGGCATTTTCCAAATATCGCCATTGAAATTACCAAAGTATAGCTCCGATTTACTAAAGTTGTGCGAATGCCCATCAGCCCAGAAATAACAAAATGGATCCTCAAAGTTTACTGGACGACGAACATAAGAGTGACTACGAACACTGTTTGTTGTCAACTGTTTCTTTTTACTCCATGTTTTGCCACTGTTAGTTGACTCCCAAAGTGCTATTTCTCCACCAACTCCCCATGGCTGTGGACCATTTTCAGTTGGTCCAACAACTCTCCAGTTTTCTCTAGAAATATACAGACTCCCCATATCATAGTTATGATCTGACTCGCATATCACATAAGTGTGCCATTTAAGACCGTCCCACTTTGTTATGCACCATTCGTAAGGCATGCTTTTAGGTCCTGGTTCATGCCCATTGCTTCTGATATAAAGACATGCAGGATTTCCTTCGGAATCAAAACCCATATCTTTTACATAAACATTTTTAGATTGTGCTGCATAATCAACAACTCTTGAGGCTGACTTCATCTCTGTTATTGGAAGCTTTAATTCTACACCTTCAACTGTTGTCCAAGTTTTGCCCAAATCCGAGGTTTGAACATAATATAAATCGGTTCTCTTATCTACATTTCCTTGTGGATGACGGTTGAAAAAAGTGCCAAGAGTTTTATTATCAAATAAGTTGCTTGTTTGGTAATGTCCTGCATCTTCTCCATCATTCTCTGATATTGAAGCCAACAATAGATCTTCAGTCCAATTTACACCATCATTACTACGTTCATAATACAACTCACGATATCCAGTATATTTTGTGAAAAAATGAAAGTATCCTAAATCGGTATTCCAAGGTTGAGGATAAGTAAACTCATCACTTGTTACTAGCTCAAACTCATCGATATTTAAAGGTTTCTTGCTTTTAAATTTATAACCTGGTCGACTCTGTCCACGGCCACTCACAAAAATCCAAATAAAATTATCATCATCAATCATCATTGAAGGATTATCATGAGGATCATTCACTCCTAGCTTATCATAAACTACTGTTGGTTTTGAAACTTTTTCTGTTTTATGATCAAATTCACCAATCATACAGAGTAAATATCTTTCACCCTCTGCTTTAGTACCTCCATACACAAAAAAAGTTTTATCTGCTTTAGAAGAATAAATAGCCAGAGGAGTATGCTTAGCCGTATAAGTACCTAATCCACCAGAGTATTTATCGCCATATTCATATTTTTGACCAAGCTCAAACCATATTGGGCGGTAACCGTTTATTTTAGTGTTGTTTAAAGATTGAGAATTTAGCAAAAGTGGAAATGACAGAAAAAACAAGAAAAGAACTATTTTCAGCTTATTCATAATACGTTTATTTTGAGTTCAACATTTTAGCAAAGGATGCTTTATATATAACATGTATAAATATAGTTGCGTATAGCTTTTATCATTTTCATAAAAGATGTCTACACTCCTTCTCATTAATCATTATGAGCTTTCTTAATCAATATAACATTGAATAATAAACAGCTACCTTGATTTCTTTAGATATGTCACAGACAATTTTAGAAATTAATTTTTTATTCCCTGCCTTTTTACATCTATACGAACTGAAAAGCTTCTATCGCAATGGAGCGAAAGCGATAGATGCCTTTCTTTATAAATACATCCGAGGTGATTAGTTTAGTATAGTTTACAAAATCTACTTCTCATCCAATGTTCTACTCTTAGACCTTGAAACACTTCCTAAATACCCACCATGATGTCTTTTGGCATATTCCTCTTCGTTAAAACCAATACGCTTCATAGTTTCTATCACCAAAAGATCGCCTATTACGGTCATCACTGTTATAGAAGTGGTGGGTGTAAGCTTTAGTGGACACACCTCTTCGGGGTGACCAGTAAACAAGCTTACATTGGCTTCGTTAGCAAGAGGGCTGTCTTTGTTGCCAGTAATAACTATAACAGGAATATCTGCATACACATTGCGTGACAAATCTAACAATTCAATTATCTCGCGTGTTTTGCCAGAGTTAGTTACTAATAGCAATACATCGTTGCGCTGCAAGATACCCAAGTCGCCATGCTGTGCTTCGCTTGGGTGCAAAAATATAGCTGGTGAGCCAGTAGAGCAAAATGTGGTGGCTATGTTTTGACCAATCTGCCCAGCCTTGCCCATACCGCTCACCACAAGCTTGCCATTTTTACTGTGCACTTGCTCCACAATAATATCAACGGCCTTGCTATAACCATCGTTTACAGGTATGTTACGTATAGCTTGTGCCTCTAACTCTATAATCGATTTCATCTCTTCGAGACTCATAGAAGTAGACGTGTATGTTGTGCTCAATTTGTTTTGTTTTTAAATTTAATCTCAGATAACTCTCTGTTTGCCTGAGTTATTTTATCTTTCAATCCCTCTTTGTACTCTGTAAGCTTAGCCTGATACTCCGCATTGTCTGTAGCTAATATTTGCAATGCTAATATGGCTGCGTTGAGCGAAGCATTAATACCAACTGTTGCTACAGGAATTCCAGGAGGCATTTGAACAATAGCCAATAATGCATCCATTCCATCTAATGTAGCATTTATGGGTACACCTATTACGGGTATCGAAGTCATAGAGGCAATCACACCAGGCAAATGAGCAGCCATACCTGCTGCTGCAATGATAACTTTTATATTATTGGCCTTTGCATTTTTAGCAAAGCTCTCTACAGCTTCAGGAGTGCGATGGGCTGACAGCGCATTTACTTCGAAAGGAATATCCATTTCGTCGAGAAATTTGGCAGCCTTTTCCATTACTGGATAATCAGATGTGCTGCCCATTATAATACTTACTAGTGGTTTCATAATTTATTTTTATTGTATCTGTTTTGAATCAATTCAAAATGGCAATTATATAATTTTTGAGTCTACTCCGAAAGATCAATTTCACTCATTTTGTCTCTAAATTCCCTAAAGTGGACTTTGACATAGTGTTGATTATTAGGCTTTTCTCTTCAGAAATAAAGGGTGAAAAAAGACTAACAATTAGCTTTTGAGGTTTTTCGGAGTGGAATCATCTTTTACACTTAAAAAACAGTCTTCAAAAATAATCAAATTAACGCAGTTTACCAATGATATCATAAAAGAATAGCACTGGATGAGAAAGGTAAAAAAAATGTCTAAAAAGACAACTGCTTTAGCAATCTCTTTTTAGACATCATCTTTTAGAGTAGGTTGAGTTTTTATTTCTCAATAAATTCTTTATAAGCAGCAGCATCAAGTAAATCTTCTAAATCAGCTGCATCTTCCACAGATATTTTAACAATCCATCCTTTACCATAAGGATCTGTATTAACCAATTCTGGCGAGTCTTCAAGTTCTTCATTAAATTCTAACACCTCTCCTGTAACAGGTAGAATAAGATCTGAAACTGTTTTTACAGCCTCTATACTACCAAACACTTCATCTTTATCAATGGTGTCTCCTTCGGTAGTTACATCTACATAAACTATCTCGCCCAATTCGCTTTGTGCAAAATCGGTAATACCAACTGTGGCTTTGTCTCCATCAACAAGAATCCACTCATGATCTTTTGAATACTTTAAATTTTCGGGGAATTTCATAATCTTGTTATTTTTATAAATTTGTTACTTTACAATGTTGTAAATATAGCTAATTATTTAGATATTGCAATGAATCTTTTCATGAACCTATCCATACACCTAAAAAAGAGACTACAAAGCCTAAAATGAAGCCTGCGTATACCTGTGCAGGAGTGTGTCTCTTGAGTATAATTCGGGATGTTCCCACCATGCCAGCAATTATAAATAGGAGTATAAAGAGATAAAATGGATTAGACCTTTCAACGAAATAACAAACAGCCATTACTCCACCTAGCAAACCAGAAACACCAAACATATGAGCACTTATTTTCCACCAGAGTGTGATAATTGTAGCTAATAGCATAACCACAATAGACGAACCAATCATCATTAAAAACCATGTTGGAAGACCAAGTTTAAAAAAATAGTATATCAGAAATGAAAAACTTAGCACTGTTACAGTATAAGGTGCAAACCTATCGCTACGATACGGAAGTGACAGGTCTGAAATAATTCCTATTCGCTCCATTACATATATTAAAGTGCCGGGTATCAAAAAGGTAAACAATATTGTGGGTATAAGCAGAGCAAAAAAATGTCCGGCATATACATAGCTAAAGTAGGTATATACATACAGTAAAGCCACACTATATGCAGGCATAAAGAGTGGCATGAAAATAGTAGATATAAATCGCGAAAATTGCTTCATGTAATTTCTTTCAACTCCAAAGTTATAATTTTTTTCTTAATCTCGCTACTGGAATGCCTAATTGTTCTCTATATTTAGCAACAGTTCGTCGAGCTATGATATAACCCCTATCGTTCAACATTTTTGTAGTCTGCTCATCTGTCAACGGTTTCGATGGGTCTTCATTTTCTATTTTCTCTTTTAAAAACACTTTTATCTTTCTCGACGATATATCTTCGCCATCATCTGTTTGCATTGCTTCAGAGAAAAAGAACTTAAGCGGATACACACCCGATTCTGTTTGCACGTACTTGCTGTTGCTCACACGCGATATGGTGGAAATATCATAGCCCGTTTTCTCTGCCACATCTTTCAGTACCATTGGTTTGAGAGTAACCTCTTCGCCAGTAATAAAAAAATCGTTTTGCAAATCAATAATGGCTTGCATTGTATCTTGCAAAGTAGTTTGGCGTTGTTTAATGGCATCGATAAACCAACGTGCCGAATCTACTTTTTGCTTCATAAATGTAAGCGCTTGTTTGTTATCCTTAGACATGCTCTTCTTATTCTCTATATAACCCTTCATCATTTCAGAGAATCCTCTATTTACAGTGAGTGCAGGTATATTTTTATTGTTGAGCCACATATATATATCTTCTCCTTCTACCTCTACAATAAAATCTGGAGTAATATTAGCCATAGCCATTTGTATAGAGTCGCTCCAGATATTTCCAGGTTTGGGATTGAGCGATACAATGGAGTCTATTGCATCGCGCAGTTCATCGCGGGTGATGCCGAGTTGCTGCTCAATTTTGTCGTAGTGTTTCTTGGTAAATTCTGAGAAATAATCTTCTAGAATTTTTTTTGCATTTATTCTGCTGGGAGTTTCTTTTTTCTTGTTAATCTGCAGTAGAAGACACTCTTGCAAATTGCGAGCTCCTACCCCACTTGGGTCTAAATCTTGTATCTCATTTAATACTTTCTCTATCTTGCTTACAGTGGTATCTATATTTAGTTGAAAGATAAGGTCGTCGGAAATAGATTGTAGCGAATTCTCTAAATATCCGTTTTCGTCTAAATTACCAATAATATACTCGGCAATTTTGAGCTCCTCTTCATTTATATTGCGCAGTTTTATTTGATCTAGCAGTGACTGATGCAATGTAGAGTCACCAGAAAAGGCAAAATCAATCTTTGGTTGTTCGTAACTTGAAGAAGCATGCGTAGTGAGTCTAAAATCTGGCATATCTTCATCAGAACTATAATCGCCTTTTACCAAATCCTCCTCCGAAAGGGGCTCTGCGTAATCATCGTCACTATTTTTGAGTTCTTCGTCGCTCCCATCATCATCAACCCCCTCGTCAAGAGCAGGGTTTTCTTCCATCTCTTTTTTTATCTTATCTTCCAGCTCTATCGAGTTAAGCTCAATAAGCCTTATCATTTGCATTTGAAGAGGAGATAGTCGTTGAGTTTGTTTTAAATTCTGTTGTTGTCTGAGAGCCATATAATATTTTAATAATTGAAGTGTTAATATAGTGTTTGCACAATAAAATATGTTTTTATGCTTTAATGGCGCATAAAACTATAGCAAAGATAGAAAATATATATATATTCTTTAGAGCAGCAACCATTTGCTTTGCATTTTTATTCTTCATATCCTGCTTTGCATGATAAACATTCTAGAGCATAAGCATCATACTCATCAAAAGCAGGACCAGGCTTGCCATTATAAACAATAATGCGGTCAACTCTCACTTTTTCTCCAGATATATATTTAATAAAATACTCATTTCCATTTTCATTTATAATAGCTTCGGCTTTACCGTTTATTTCTTCTAGGTTTGTGTCATTGCCAAAGTACACTACCCTAATTGAATTTTTCTTTATTTCATTTTCAAACATATCGAAAAAATCGGGATCTATTGGTAGGTATGATGTTTTCATTGCTTGTTGTTTTAAATTATTGCGAGACTAAGCTTTTATTGCAAAAGGCTTTAGTCTAGAGTAGCTTTCTTATATCTATTTAATAAACAATTATGAATTCAATCAGTTCACACCTTACAATTGCAACAAGTTTAAAGCATTATTTTTGTTAACTATATTTTGCTGAGAATTGTCTCTTTTGCATTTATTGTATCGTCTGAGAGGTTTATCCAATGTATATCATCGCTTCTATTAAACCAACTTAGCTGTTTACGTGCATAATTACGCGAATGTTGTTTTATTTTATCAATTGCGAACTCTAATGTCCAATCGCCTTCAAAGTATCTGAACAGTTCTTTGTATCCAACAGTATTTAATGAATTGAGGTGTTTGAGCGGGTAAAATTGTTTGGCCTCTTCCACTAGTCCTTTTTCAATCATTTGGTCGACCCGAGCATCAATTCTCTCATACAATTGTTCTCGGGGGCGAGTTAAACCAATTCTAATAATTTCGAAAGGGCGTTTTTTTACTGAGTTTGTTCGAAGTGACGAATAAGGTTTGCCCGTCATAATGCAAACTTCAAGTGCATGAATTACACGTTTATGATTTTTCAAGTCTACTTGATTGTAAAATACTGGGTCAAGTATTTTCAATTGCATTCGAATGGGGTCGAGCCCCTCTTTATCAAAAAGGTCCATTAGCTGCCTTCGTAAAGCTCCATCAATGGTGGGTATATCGTCTATTCCTTTACACACTGCATCGATATACATCATTGAACCTCCAGACATTACCACATTATTGTGTCTTTTATGCAACTCAGCAAGCAGTTTAATGGCTTCGTCTTCAAACTCACTGGCACTAAAGTAGTCTTCAACAGAGAGTGTGCCTATAAAGTAGTGTTTTGCTCTTTGTAGTTGCTTTGGGGTGGGTGCATCTGTGCCAATGGTCAACCCCCTATATATCTGCCTACTATCGGCAGAAATAATAGGACACTGTAAATGATTGGCAAGCTCAATACTCAATTCCGTTTTACCTACACCGGTGGGGCCTAGGATAACGATTAGTTTTTTCATTTACAAGAGGTCTGTATCTTCAGAAACACTCAAATCGGTATCTGCTCCATCCACACCCTCAAAACCATCCATGTCTAATTCGTCTTCATTAAAATCATCGTCGCCATAGAAAGCGTCATCATTTTCTTCCTCAATATCGTCTATATCTTCCTCCGGTATAGGTATTACAGGTACTGAAGATACAACAGGTTCTGCAGGCTCTTCCTCTTCTTTCAATGACTGAATAGGCGGAGTTCCTTTCTTATTAGTACAAATTGGTTTAGATAGATATTTTCCTAATATCATCTCTGAGAGTTCCATATGAAAACCGCGGTCGGCTGGATAGTCAAAGACAAATATCATCTTTTGCTTCTCTTCGTCTAACCAATCAGATAGTGTTTCTTCTTCCATTACCAAACAATCAACATCAGAATCGGTATCCACTTCAACCAATGTTATTTCTTGTTTTCTTTTCCACCACTCGTCGCACAAGAAAAAGGCTGTTAGTTCCGCTTCTTCGTAACCCGCACAGTCCATAATAATGTTATGCAAATCTAAGAAGGTATCATCACCATCAATCTGTATCTCTCTTCTAAAACCTACGACTTCGTCAGATATAAGCGAAAATTTGTATACCATATTGTGTTATATTATTTCTATTCCTATTGTTTATAATTCTATTTCGATTCAAAGATAGTAAAAACTTACAAAAAGAAGAATCTGAGTGAAGTTTATAAAAAATGAAGGTTCAAAAATTAAATTTATAATAACACACTATCGAGATGTTTGTGTAGACCTTCAATTTCATTTTTGTTAGCAGCGGATATTTTATCACCTAAAAGCAATAAAACTACACAATAATGGAAATAAATGAAATAATATGCAATCAGATTTTGAGATTGAAAAAGATAATATGAAGAGCAACACAAAACACGCTCACCTGAAAGAAACAGTCTAATTGTATTATTTACATATGTTTATAGCTCACAAGGCCAATCGACAAAAATAAATAAGTGAACATTCTGCACTTTTATTTACATTTTTCTACTAAACCTATTGGTTAATTCAAAAGTTTGTACTACTTTTGCATCGCTTTAAAGGAAAGATAAAATTCTTCAGTAGCTCAGTCGGTTAGAGCACCTGACTGTTAATCAGGGGGTCGCTGGTTCAAGTCCAGCCTGAAGAGCAAAAAGTTTTTAAGTTTAATCAAGTACGTATATTCTTTAGTAGCTCAGTCGGTTAGAGCACCTGACTGTTAATCAGGGGGTCGCTGGTTCGAGTCCAGCCTGAAGAGCAAATGAAAGGTGAGTTGATTTATTTCAGCTCACCTTTTTTTGTTATCTGCTACACAGATAAAAAGAACTGAGGCAGTTTTACCAATCAGATGCAAAACCTTCTTTTGCAGAAAATGGGCAAAAACAGCAAAACATAACAGTTCGGCACTTTTAGCTGCATTTTATTTGCAAAATGAAAATAAAAGAAGCTTATCAAAGCTCTTAACTTAACATTCCGAACATTTCCAATACGTTTGAAAGGGTTTAGTCAATGACTGAGGGATTTCAAACATATTGAAAAGAGTTTAGTCAGTGACGAAGAAGTTTCAAACATATTGGAAAGAGTTTAGTCAGTGACGGAGAAGTTTCAAACATATTGGAAAGAGTTCAGTCAGTGACGGAGAAGTTTCAAACATATTGGAAAGAGTTTAGTCAGTGACGAAGAAGTTTCAAACATATTGGAAAAGGTTCAGTCAGTGACGTAGAAGTTTCAAACATGTTGGAAAGCGTTTAGTCACTGACGGAAAAGTTTCAAAAATATTGAAAAACGTTCAGTCAGTGACGAAAAGATTTCGGACTTCTCAAGTGTGACTCTGCCAATAACAAAAAATTTGATGTTTTGCTGGTTATTTGTTGAATCCACGACACAAGATTTGAAAAATATGACATAAAAGTCAAATCCATCACAAAGTATTGGAAAAACATGCTATAAAAGTTGAATCTACGATGCAGGATTTGAAAAAAATGAGATGAAAGTTGAATCCATCCCGATGCATTTGAAGAATATGGCATAAAAATGAAAGAAGAGATAAGGGGTAAGATGAGATTGAACACCAATAGCAACACCCAACAGCTATTCATTTTTGCATTCAGCTTAAAACAATTATGTTTGCAACTCGTTTAACTAAGTACAATAGAAGAAAAGAAAGATTCTTAGCAAACAAATAAGTAAAATACAATGAAAAAAGTCCTTATTACCTATAAACTCAATCCTAAAGTTGCCAAAGAGTTAGATGGAAAAGTAGAATATGTATTACCAGAGAAATCGGGCTTCCGACGCGAAGAGGTATTGGAAATGATTGGCAATTTTGAAGTGCTTATCCCCAATTTTAGTTTCTATACCGACAAAGAGATAATGGATAGAGGCACTAAACTAGAGCTTATTGCCAATTATGGTGTTGGATATAATAATATAGATGTAGAATATGCCAAACAAAAAGGAATAGCTGTTACCAATATACCTCACTCTGTAACTGAGCCTACTGCCGAATTTGCTTTTGCATTGTTACTAGCCGCTGGTAGAAAAATTGGATTCTACGATAGGAAACTGAGAACCCCCGAAGGTTTGAGATGGGGATTGTATGACAATCTTGGTGTGCCTATTTACGGAAAATCGTTGGGCATAATCGGAATGGGCCGCATTGGTCAAGCACTTGCACGCAGAGCAGTAGCATCGGGGATGAACATTATGTATTACAACCGAAACAGACTGGAGAAATCAATAGAAGAAAAATACGGCGCTCGCTATGTTTCGCTAGAAACACTTTTACGTGAGAGCGACTATATTTCTCTCAATGCACCTTCTACTAAAGAAACCCAACACATGATTGCAAAAAAAGAGTTGGAGATGATGAAGGAATCTGCTATTCTAATAAATACTGCAAGAGGCAGCTTGGTGGACGAAGCAGCACTAGCTGATGCCTTAAAAGAGAACCAGATATTGGCGGCAGGATTAGATGTTTACGAAAATGAACCTAAAATATTGCCAGCACTTCTTAAATTAGACAATGTGGTGCTTGCTCCACACGCAGGAACAAAAACAAGCGAAGCACGCGACGAAATGGGACTAGAAGTAATACAAAACATACTTGGGTTTTATTTTGATACGTATCCTGTTTCTAGAGTGGTATAACAACTTTGAAATACTTCTTTCATTATCTGATATTCTAATGAAAAACTATCAAAAGAAGAAAGAAAAACTTATCTTCGTGTTTTAATTTAAAGAAAGAACTATTTTACTTAAATGAATTACAATACAGCTACGCTACCTAATGGGATGCGCATTATACATGCAACCAACCACTCGCCCATCTCTTATTGCGGCATACTTATCAACGCTGGTACACGCGATGAGTTAGACAATGAGTCGGGGATGGCACACTTTACAGAGCACATGCTTTTTAAAGGCACACAAAAGCGTCGGCCCCATCATATATTAAACCGCATGGAAGATGTGGGTGGAGAACTCAATGCTTTTACGAGCAAAGAGGAAACAGCCATTTACACTATTTTCTATGAAGAATACCTAGAGCGATCGATGGAGCTTCTTGCCGATATTATATTCAACTCGCAATTCTCGGAAACACAGCTTGAGCGTGAACGTATTGTTATTCTTGACGAGATAAACTCTTATTTAGACACACCATCGGCACTTATATATGACGATTTTGAGCAAGTAGTGTTTAATAGTCACGATTTGGGCAAACCCATATTGGGCACTCCTCAATCGCTAATGAACATTACATCAGAAGCTATGAGAGCCTATGTAGAGCGTCAGTTCAGACCCGAGAAGATGGTTTTCTTTTCTGTAGGAAAAACTCCATTTTCGAAAGTAATGAAAAAAGCCGATAAACATCTTAATGTTCACAGCACAGCTAATGCTGTTGAACCAAAAACACGTATTGCTCCACCAGAAACTTCTGTAGAGAGCATTGTTATGGAAAAAGATACCCACCAAACGCATTATATTATAGGTCGCAAAACATGCAATATGTATCACCCCAATAGAGCCACTCTTTATTTGCTCAACAGTATATTGGGTGGATTGGGCATGAATAGCCGATTGAATAATTCGCTACGCGAAAAGAATGGATTGGTATATACTGTAGAGTCCACTCATGCATTATACTCCGATAGTGGCGTGTTTAGCATTTACTTTGGATGCGACCCAAAGAATACAAATAAATGCCTAAACTTGATTCATAAAGAATTTAAAAAACTAAAACAAACTGCACTAAGCCCACTACAACTCTCTAAAGCTAAGAAACAACTAAAGGGCGAGCTAGGAATAGCATTCGAAAACAAAGAAAACATGGCATTGGATATGGCCAAGAGCTTTCTCCATTTTGATAGATATATCAACCTCACAGAGATAACCCAGCAGATAGAACATGTAACTGCAGAGCAAATTCAATCTTTGGCAAATGAGCTCCTTAGCATTGATGAGTTCTCATCGTTGCACTATACCTAATCAAACATACTGTATTAATCAGTACACCAACTCATTACTTCTTACATAAATCAAATACAACAATAATATTTTTTTGAGAAAACACCCCGTTATTTTTACTAAAAAACACCACTCCTCCCCTAAAGACTCAAATGATAGTTTGAACAAAAACGCTAGTGTAGCTGTTTTAACAACTAAATCTCGAAAGAGAAGATTTTAAAACAAAACTAACTTAAATAAAATTAGATTATGAAAAAGATTAAATTATCACTTGTAATTGCCTTATTGGCCATAGTATCACTTGTTGGTGCTCAAAATACATCTTTTAGTATAAAAGGTGGGTTAAATATGTCGAACTTTTATGGTGATGAACTTTCTGATAAGAGTATGAAAACAGGATTCCATGCTGGTATTGGTGCTGACTTTGAGTTTGCTCCAAATATGGCAATACAAACAGGATTATTATTTTCAAGCAAAGGAGCTAAGTACACAACAGATATTTTAAATTCAGAGCTAGATGTTACTGCTAATTTCATACAACTTCCTCTACATTTTGCATACAAAATTGATGTAATGCCAGGAACTAGAGTTGTATTACATGCAGGTCCATACATTGCTTATGGTATAGGTGGTAAAGCAAAAGTTAATATATCTGGAGAAAATATAACTGAAACTGACACTTTCGACAGTGACTTTGGTTTAAAGAATTTCGACTCTGGTCTTGGACTAGGTGTTGGTGCTGAATTTGGAAGAATTTTAGTTGATTTAGGTTGGGACATGGGTCTTGTAAATCTTTCAAGAGCAGAAGGAAGATATGGAGAGGAAATAAAAACTCAAAATGCATACCTTTCTATAGGATATAAATTCTAATAAATAATATATTTACTACACAGAGCATCGTTCTTACAAAAAAGAGCGATGCTTTTTTGTTTTAGTTTTAACTTTGACAATTAATTCATACTTTTGCAAAAATATTTCCTTGCATCAATATTCGTGAGTTGATGTTTTAGTAAAAACAACAAAAACTGAGAAATTAATTAAAATATTTGATAATGAAAAAAAACAAACTGTCATTGGTTATTGCGCTGCTAGCCATAGTATCGCTTGTTAGTGCGCAAAGTGCATCTTTAAACATTAAGGGTGGACTAAACATGTCTAACTATTATGGAGACAACCTAACAGATAAAAATCTGAAGCCTTCTTTTCATGTGGGTGTTGGTGCAGACTTAGAATTCATTACTAACGTATCGATACAAACAGGCTTATACTATTCGAGCAAGGGAGCTAAATATACCTACAACTCGCCTTTCAAGGCTGCAGGAGATATTGAGTACGATGTTACTGCAAATTATATTCAACTCCCAATACATTTAGCCTACAAACTTAATATAACGCCAGGAAGCAAGGTATTCTTTCATGCTGGTCCATATTTCGCTTACGGAGTGGGTGGGAAACGAAACATCAAATCTAAATATACTGATGATTTAAAACCTATTTTTGGCGAACAAGAATTAAATACATTTGATAGCAGCTTTGGCCTTAAACCCTTTGATATAGGTGTGGGACTGGGTGTTGGTATAGAGTTTGACGTAATCCTGATTGATTTAGGTTGGGATATGGGACTCAAAAATATTGCAAGAGGCCTTAAAGTTGGAGAAACAACTTATAAGCAAAACGTAAAGAATCAGAGTGCATATCTGTCTGTTGGATATAAGTTCTAGGTTTTTTTGTTGTAAAACTTTATAGAAGTAATAAAAAAAGCATCGCTCTCAATTGAAGGTGATGTTTTTTTTGCATCAAAAATCTTAAAACAAAAAAAGACCTACATTTTATTGTAAGTCTTTATATAAATGTGGGCGTTGACGGATTCGAACCGCCGACCCTCTGCTTGTAAGGCAGATGCTCTGAACCAGCTGAGCTAAACGCCCGATATGTTTTTTGTGTGCTTTTACATTGTCTCACTCTTGAGACCTATTATTTAGAAAAGTAATGCTTTTTTTGTTAGACAATTATTTATTTTAATTACCTAAAAAAAGACTCACATTATTATTGCAAGTCTCTATTATAAAGTGGGCGTTGACGGATTCGAACCGCCGACCCTCTGCTTGTAAGGCAGATGCTC
>CAZIUT010000022.1:0-15108 GCA_964542545.1 uncultured Dysgonomonadaceae bacterium
TATCACCCACATGGCGACTCGTCTGTATATCATGCAATGGTGCGTTTAGCGCAGCATTGGAGTCTGCGTTATATGCTTGTAGATGGGCAGGGTAATATGGGTAGTGTAGATGGGGATAGTCCTGCAGCTATGCGTTATACCGAAGCTCGATTAAATAAACTATCAGAGGAGATGTTACGCGATATCGAGAAAGATACTGTGGATTTTCAGCTCAACTTTGATGATACACTTAAAGAGCCAACAGTATTACCAACACGTATTCCCAACCTTTTGATGAATGGTGCTTCAGGTATTGCTGTAGGTATGGCCACTAATATGGCTCCGCACAACCTTTCTGAAGTAATTGATGGTATAGTTGCTTACGTAGACAACAGAGATATAGATATTGATGGATTGATGGAGTATATAAAAGCTCCTGATTTTCCAACTGGAGGTTACATCTATGGCTACAAAGGTGTTCAAGATGCATTTCATACTGGTAGAGGACGTATTGTTATGCGCGGTAAAGCGGAAATAGAAACCTCTAAAAACACTGACAAAATAATTATCTCTGAAATACCTTACTTGGTAAATAAAGCAGACTTAATTAAAAATATAGCCAACTTAGTTGTTGAAAAAAGGATAGAAGGAATATCTAATGTCAACGACGAGTCGGATAGAAACGGAATGCGTATTGTTGTAGACATCAAGCGCGACGCCAATGCTAATGTAGTTCTAAATACACTTTATAAACTAACTGCTTTACAGGCTTCGTTCAGTATCAATAATATTGCTTTGGTCAATGGAAGACCTCAAATGCTTAATCTTAAAGATTTAATAAGACACTTCGTAGACCATCGTCACGAAGTTGTGGTACGAAGAACTGAATTTGAACTTAAAAAAGCAGAAGCCAGAGCCCATATTCTAGAAGGATTAATAATTGCATCAGACAATATAGATGAAGTTATTGCTCTGATACGTGGTTCTAAAAACCCACCAGAAGCTATCCAAGCACTAATTGAACGTTTTAGTCTTACTGAAATACAATCTCGTGCAATTGTTGAGATGCGTCTACGTCAACTCACTGGATTAGAGCAAGATAAGCTAAGAGGTGAGTTCGATGAGCTGCAAAAACTAATAACTTATTTAAATGAAATATTGAATAGCGTAGAACTTCGCATGCAAATTATAAAAGATGAACTTATTGAAGTTAAGGATAGGTTTGGTGATGAGCGTCGTTCCGAAATAATATTTTCATCAGAAGAATTGAATCCAGAAGATTTTTATTCAGATGATGATATGATTATAACTATCTCTCATCTTGGATATATTAAACGAACACCTTTATCAGAATTCCGCACTCAAAATAGAGGAGGGGTAGGAGCTCGTGGATCAGAAACGCGTGAAGAAGACTTTGTAGAGTTTATGTATCCTGCAACTATGCATAACTACATGTTATTTTTCACCCAAAAAGGAAAAGTATTTTGGTTGCGTGTATATGAACTACCAGAAGGTTCTAAAAACTCAAAAGGTCGTGCAATTCAAAACTTATTGAACATCGATTCTGATGATACAGTTACGGCCTTTGTTAGAGTAAAAGAGCTTGAAGACATAGAATATCTAAACTCTCACTATCTAATATTTAGCACTAAAAGAGGTATAGTGAAAAAAACTCTTTTAGAAGCATATTCAAGACCAAGACAAAATGGTGTTATTGCTATAACATTAAGAGATGATGATGAAGTAATCTCTGTACGCATGACTAACGGCAATAAAGATATTCTTTTAGCCAATAGAAATGGTAGAGCAATTCGTTTCAAAGAGGCTAATGTTAGACCAATGGGGCGTACTGCCACTGGCGTAATTGGTATGAGGCTCGATGGGCCTGATGATGAAGTCATTGGAATGATTTGTATGGATGCAGATTCTGAAGATACAATTCTTGTTGTGTCTGAAAAAGGATATGGTAAACGAACAAGACTGAACGATGAAGATGGTGAACCAGTTTACAGAATTACCAATCGTGGAGGGAAAGGTGTACGAACACTCAATGTTACTGAAAAAACAGGTAAGTTAGTTTCGATAAAAAGTGTGTCTGACGACAATGACTTAATGATAATTAACAAGTCTGGCATAACAATACGTTTGAATATTTCCGATATTCGTACTATGGGACGTGCAACTCAAGGAGTTCGTCTTATAAATTTGGACAAACGAAATGATGAAATAGCATCAGTATGTAAAGTAAATTCTCAAGAAGATGATGAAAGTCAAAGCATAATTGATGACCTAAACTTAGATGATTCATCAAAAGTTGATATCGACACTGATAATGAAGATAACAATGATTCAACTCCTGAAATTGAAAATGAAATAGAGGATTAATTAAACTATTTCTAAAAATAAAGTCAAACTAATATACGAGAATTAATAAACAACATAATTAAACTATTAAAATAAAAATGAAATGAGAAAATTTTTTATCCTCAGTCTAGTTACAGCCTTATCTTTCATTGCATGCGCACAGAAAGGT
The DNA here is from genome assembly GCA_964542545.1 of uncultured Dysgonomonadaceae bacterium. Taxonomy (GTDB): domain Bacteria; phylum Bacteroidota; class Bacteroidia; order Bacteroidales; family Dysgonomonadaceae; genus UBA2632. The sequence goes on from CAZIUT010000022.1 coordinate 2,513, forward strand.
GTTGTAAAAGACGCAAGCCGATCATTAAAAAGTGATGATTTAAATGAAGCAAGAGCACTTATAAAGCAAGCTCTAGAGAATGAAGAAACTGCTAATGACCCAAATGCATGGAAATTGGCTGGAGACATTGGAGATAAAGCTTTCGAGAATCAGCGAACTAATCAAATGTTAGGAAAAAAGTCAGACGACAAAGTCATGTATGATGGCCTAATGGAGTCTTATGCACCATACTTAAAAGCTGATTCACTAGCTGAACTACCAGATTCTAAAGGAAGAGTAAGAAACAGAGTAAGAAAAGACATTGCTTCTACTTTAAGAGCAAATCATCCTTTCTTTATTAATGGAGGATTATTCTTCAATGACAAACAAGAATATAAAAAAGCATCTAAATTCTTTGAAGCATACTGGGATATTCCAACTTTAGATTTATTTGAAGGTAATACTGACGGGTTTTCGATAGATAGCACATATCAAACAATTAAATATTACTCTATAATTACAGCTGTTCAAGCAGAAGATCATGACAGAGCATTAACTCTTATTGAACGTGCCGTTAATGAGCCATTTATTGAAAACTCTGCTTATCAAGAAAGCGATTTATACGAATTAATGGCAAGTGAGTATATTCAGAAGGGCGATACTGCAAGCTATATGGAAGTATTAAATGTGGGAGCAGAAAAATTTCCTAAAAGTAAATATTTTATACCCAATCTAATTAATGTATATATTCGTGAGGGAGATAATCAGAAGGCATTAGATTATTTAGACCAAGCTATCCAAAATGATCCAAGCAATGCTTGTGATTTAAATAGTGTAAAGGCAGCATTATATGCAGAAACTGATGATTTTGAGAAAGCTGAAGCTGAATATAAAAAAGCATTAGTTCAAGATGAAAACTGTGAACGTGCATTAGAAGGTCTTGCAGTTAGCTATATTTTACAAGCTCAAAATCTTAAAGACAAAGCTGCACAACAAATGGGTGATAGAAAACTTCAAGCGGAGAATGATAAAAAGACTGTTGAGTTTTACATGTTGGCATTGCCACATTTAGAAAAGTTCACTGAAGTTTTAAAAGCGCGAAGTGCTGAAAAATCAGAAATCACTAGTGCACTAATCAAACTTCAAAATGTATATTATAATTTAAGCAATCTAGGAGAAGATAAATCTGCAGAACTAGACATGGTAGAAGAACAACTTGAAGCAAATTAATAATTATTGTTTCATACAAATTAAAAAAAGGTGACGTAATTCTTACGTCACCTTTTTTGTATACTATGAGAGAAGCCAATTGAGTCAAGTTTTTTATATAATGTTATTATTATGATTATAAACTTCGATTAAACATAATAGTCATTATTCGATGTTATATGTATTTATTATTGTTGAACAAACAATCAAATATAAACGATATAAAATTGTATATTTGCACTATATAAATAAAAACGATAAAACAGAATACTACACATGGACAAGCAACGATACGGATTGCGCGGTGTTTCCGCGTCAAAAGAAGATGTACACAATGCCATAAAAAATATTGATAAAGGTATTTTTCCAAAAGCATTTTGCAAAATTATTCCTGACATTTTAGGCGGAGATTCAGATTATTGTAATATTATGCATGCAGATGGAGCTGGCACTAAATCATCTTTGGCTTATATTTATTGGAAGGAAACTGGTGATCTTTCAGTTTGGAAAGGAATAGCCCAAGATGCCCTTATCATGAATATAGATGATTTATTGTGTGTTGGAGCAACAAAAGATATTTTAGTATCTTCTACAATTGGGAGAAATAAGAATTTAATTCCAGGTGAAGTAATTTCAACGATTATCAATGGCACTAATGAATTATGCGAAGAATTAACTGAACTTGGTGTAAATATTTATCCTACAGGAGGCGAAACTGCAGATGTAGGTGATTTAGTAAGAACTATAATAGTTGACAGTACTGTTGCTTGCCGAATGAGGCGTTCCGATGTTATTGACAATTCAAATATTCAGGCTGGTGATTTTATAGTTGGATTATCTTCAAGTGGACAGGCTACTTATGAACATGATTATAATGGTGGCACTGGTAGTAATGGTTTAACTTCGGCACGACATGACTTATTTGCAAATTATTTAGCAGATAAATACCCAGAAAGTTACGATGCTTCAATACCTGAAAATCTTGTCTACTCAGGTAAATTGAAGCTTACAGAAAAGATTGAAGAACTAGGAGTAGATGCAGGAAAGCTACTACTCTCCCCTACTCGTACTTATGCGCCTGTTATATCATTAATGTTGAAAGAATTGAGAAACGTCATACATGGTATGATTCATTGCTCAGGAGGTGCTCAAACAAAGATACTTCACTTCTTAAACGATGGTTTACATGTAGTTAAAGATAATTTATTCCCTATACCACCTCTTTTTAGGCTTATTCAAGAGCAGTCAAGAACAGACTGGGCCGAAATGTACAAAGTGTTTAATATGGGTCACAGAATGGAAATATATCTTCCTGAGGAATATGCCAATCGGGTTATTGAGTTGTCTCAATCGTTCAATATTGATGCTCAAATTGTGGGTCGTGTTGAAAAGACAGCAGGAAAAAGTTTGACAATAGAAAGTGAATTTGGAAAATTCAAATATTAATTCACTTGTAAAATTATTTTAGAAAGTTATTTATGAACGAAAATACATTGCTGAGTAAATTAGAACATTTGGTTGTCCGTTTTGAGGAAGTTGCTACCCTTATTTCCGATCCTAACGTTATATCAGATATGAAGCGCTATGTGAAACTAAACAAGGAATATAGCGATCTACAAAAAATTATTGATGCCAGAAATGAGTACAAAAATGCTTACGATTCCATACAAGAAGCAAAAAATATTTTAGAAAGTGAATCCGACAGTGAGTTAAGAGAGCTAGCGAATGAAGAGCTATCTCAATATAGTGATGCACTACCAGAATTGGAGGAAAAAATTAAATATTTGCTTATTCCTACAGATCCTGAAGATGACAAAAATGTTATTTTGGAGATTAGAGGAGGCACAGGTGGTGATGAAGCAGCTATATTTGCAGGAGACTTATATAAAATGTACTCTAGATTTTGTGAAGAAAAAGGTTGGAAAACTGAAATCACAAGTTCTAATGAAGGAACATCTGGAGGGTTTAAAGAAATTATTTTTACTGTCTCAGGAGATGGTGTTTATGGTGTGTTGAAATATGAATCGGGTGTTCATCGTGTTCAACGAGTACCACAAACCGAAACCCAAGGTCGTGTTCATACATCTGCAGCAACTGTGGCTGTTTTGCCTGAAGCAGAAGAATTTGATGTTGAAATAAATCCTGCCGATATTGATTTGCAAACCTCACGCTCAGGAGGTGCAGGAGGACAACACGTAAACAAAGTTGAAACAAAAGTACAACTAACTCACAAACCTACTGGTATTGTAGTTGTTTGTCAAGCTGGACGTTCGCAGGTTCAAAATAGGGAAACAGCTATGCAAGTACTACGTTCTAGAATATATGACATAGAGCTTAATAAAAGACAAGGCGACATAGCTTCTCGTCGCAAAACCCTTGTTTCTACTGGTGATAGGTCAGCAAAAATCCGCACATACAATTATCCACAAGGAAGAATAACTGACCACAGAATAAATTATACAAGTCATAATCTAACAGGATTTATGAATGGTGATATTGAAGATGTGATTAATCAATTAATCATAACTGAAAATGCAGAAAAGATGAAAGAAGCTAACTTATAATTTAAATTCAACAAATTATATTTATGACCAAGCAGGAGTTATTTAATCAAATTATAAAGAAACAGTCGTTTTTATGTGTAGGTTTAGACACAGATTTAAACAAAATACCGGAACATTTACTCGATACTGACGACCCTATCTATGCCTTCAATAAATCGATAATTGATGCAACAGCAAAATATTGTGTTGCTTATAAACCTAACTTAGCTTTTTACGAAGCTGCTGGCTTAGATGGTTGGTTGGCATTTGAAAAAACAGTAGCTTATATCAAACAAAGATACCCTGAAATGTTTCTGATAGCAGATGCAAAAAGAGGTGACATAGGGAATACTAGTGAAATGTATGCTCGCACTTTCTTTGATAGATTGAAGATGGATGCAGTTACAGTAGCCCCATACATGGGTGAAGACAGTGTGCGTCCTTTTTTACAAAAAGATAAGTGGGTAGTTTTGTTAGCATTAACCTCCAATAAAGGTTCAACCGATTTTCAGCTTTCGGAAGATGTAAATGGCGAAGCACTGTTCGAAAAAGTATTAAAAACATCACAACAATGGGCTTCTAACGAAGAGATGATGTATGTAGTAGGTGCAACTCAAGATAAACTGTTTGAACGTGTTCGCAATATTGTACCCAATCATTTTCTTCTCGTACCAGGTATAGGTGCTCAAGGAGGTAATCTGGAAGCAGTATGTAAAGTTGGTATGAATAAAACTTGTGGACTTTTGGTAAACTCATCTCGCGCAATTATTTACGCAGATAATGGTGATAGTTTTGCAGCTACCGCTGCTAAGGAAGCGGAGAAGGTCCAACATGAAATGGCTGAAATGCTTAAGAAATATCTCTAAATAAAAATACTTGTACTCTCTACTCAATTACTTGCGTAATAATTTAACAAGATGACTAAGTGGCATTTGTAGTTAATTAATTTGTTATCTTTGGTTTAAAACATACTTACTATGCATCAAAAGCGAAAGATTATAAATGACCCTGTATTTGGGTTTATTACAATTCCCAATGAATTTATATATAAATTAATTCAGCATCCATACCTTCAACGTCTAAATAGGATTCGCCAACTAGGCTTAGCAGCCTTTGTGTATCCAGGAGCGCAACACACCAGATTCCATCATTCAATAGGAGCAATGTATCTTATGGATGAAGCGCTCCATCAACTTCGTCAGAAAAACAATATAATTACTGATAAAGAATATATAGGTGCCCTATCCTGCATACTTTTACACGATACTGGTCATGGCCCTTTTTCACATGTGCTAGAACATACATTAGTAACAAAGGTTCACCACGAAACAATCTCTCTTTTATTGATGGAACGCCTTAATAAAGAGTGGGACAATCAACTTCAGGTATGTTTATCGATATTCAAAGATGAATATCCAAAGCATTTTTTACATCAGCTAGTAAGTGGTCAGTTAGATGTAGATAGATTAGACTATCTGCGTCGCGATAGTTATTTTACTGGTGTAACAGAAGGCAATATTGGTTCGGCACGAATTATTAAAATGTTAGATGTCAGAAATGATAAGTTGGTAGTTGAATCGAAAGGAATTTACTCTATCGAAAATTTTTTAACATCGCGCCGATTAATGTATTGGCAAGTGTATTTGCACAAAACCGCTGTAGCAGCAGAAAAAACTTTAGTCAACACTCTTATGCGAGCTAAAGAGCTTGCTAAAAATGAAATAGAATTATTTGCCTCACCATCGCTCAGTTATTTTTTGAGACACGATGCAACGGAACAAGACTTCAGAGAAAACCCAGAAGTTTTGAATCTCTTCCTAAACCTTGACGACAACGATATCTGGTCGGCACTAAAAGTATGGAGTACACACAATGATATAGTGCTATCCACATTGAGTAGAGCACTTATAAACAGAAGACTATTTAAAATTGAAATTAGCCGTCGACCACACGAAAGATATAAAATAGAGCAATATGTAGAATTACTAATGCATCATTTTAAGATATCTGAGCACGAAGCGCGTTATTTTGTTTCGTCCGATATTATCTCAACCGATATGTACAATGAAAATGACGACAGCATAGATATTCTCTATAGCGACGAATCTATTAGAGACATTTCAGAAGCTTCAGACATGCTCAATATAGACCTATTATCAAAAAAAGTAGAGAAATATTATTTTGCTTACTATAAAATTGATTAAAGCTGTATTTTAGAAAGGCTCCATTTCTATTCTTCTTTTGCAGTTGGTACAAAAAATCTCACCACAATTGCACCAATTATACCAGATGAAAGAATAATAATTCTAATTATTAGTATTTTCACAATTAAAAATGAAGATATTAGCACCATTGACAACATCAGTGCAATAATTCTATATTTACCCTTCAGGGTTACTCCTTTTTGTCGTTGGTAATTTTTTATGCGAGGTCCTAAATACTTGTTTTCAAGCAACCAATTATATAGTTTTTCTGAACTTTTTGCATACAATGCAGCAGACAACAATACAAAAGGAGTTGTCGGCAGGCCTGGCAGAAAAACTCCTATCACTCCCAAAGCTAAAGAAACAGAGCCACCTAATACATAAAGAGCTCTAACAATTTTGTTTTTTTTCAATTCCAAACGAACTTCTTCCTCTGAAATTGAAAGTACTTTACATTGTGGTTCTAAGTTATTTGGTCTGTTTTTGTATTCCATTAAATTTTAAGCTTAAATCTTCTGTTTAATTGCATCGATGTATATTTATTTATTCATCCCATACCATCAAGAATCGATAAAGGTAACTATTTATTTTCACACAAAAACAATCTACTATATTAAGAGATGCTTCTATATATATTCACATATTAAAACCACGACTTTAAACAATAGTTTATCACAGAATTTCCACTTTATTAATCATCTGCTTTAAACTAAATTTCACTCGTTTGATTTTTAATCATTATATTTGTATTTAATCTATAGAAAAACTATAGTTAGAATAATGAATTACTAAATATATAAAACGATATGAAAAAAGAAAATATAAATTTACTATTTGTTTGTCTGGGCAATATCTGCCGTTCACCTGCAGCAGAAGGAATTGTAAAAAAGATGATTGCTGACGAAGGACTGGATGACAGAGTTTTTGTAGATTCAGCTGGCACATCAAACTGGAATGAAGGCAAAACTCCTGATGAACGTATGCAACAGCATGGAAAAAAAAGAGGATACAACTTTAATAGTGTTGCCCGTCAATTCAGATCATCCGATTTTGAAAAGTTTGATTACATCTTAGTTATGGATAATAACAACTATATGAATGTAAAAAAGCTAGCAATTACCGAAGAAGATGTTGCTAAAATTCATCGTATGACCGATTTCTCAATTGACTTTTCAGATCACGATCATGTTCCAGACCCCTATTATGGAGGCGATGATGGTTTCAATTTAGTTATGAATTTACTAGAAGATGCAGCCAAAGGCTTGATAAAAGATATAAAAGAAAAGCTGTAAGAAGCTTGCATTAATTAGAATAGTGCCGATACTAACAGATATATATCTGTTAGTATCGGCACTAACTATATATACTACACTCTAAACAGAGTTTCATATATTACCATTAAATTACGTACAACGAACTAATAGACTCATTGTGACAAACTCTTTCTATAGCATTGGCAAACATTTCGGCAACAGACAATATTCTCACCTTTGAGCTAGTTTTCATGTATGGAATGCTATCGGTAAATATTATTTCAGTTAAACCAGAGTTTTCTACACGCTGTGTTGCAGGGTCAGACATTACCGCATGACTAGCAATAGCTCGTACAGAATTAGCACCATATTTCAACATCAGCTCTGCTGCTTTAGTTATTGTACCTGCTGTATCTACTATATCGTCTACCAATAAGATATCCATTCCTTCTACATCTCCAAGTACCTGCATATCAGAAATAACATTTGCTTTTTTTCTCAATTTGTAGCAAATTACCATTGGCACTTCCAAGAATTTAGCATAAGCACTGGCGCGTTTTGTTCCACCCACATCAGGGGTAGCAAGTACTAAATTTTCAAGATTCAAACTACGCATATACTCTATAAACACTCCAGAAGCATATAAATGGTCAACTGGAACATTAAAGAAACCTTGAATTTGATCGGCATGCAGATCCATTGTAATTAGCCGATTTATACCTGCTGTGCTAAGTATATCTGCAATTAGCTTTGCACCAATACCTACTCTTGGCTTGTCTTTACGGTCTTGACGTGCCCATCCAAAATATGGAATTACAGCAACAATAGACTTTGCCGATGCACGCTTTGCAGCGTCAACCATTAGCAACAACTCCATCAAATTATCTGCATTGGGGAAAGTAGATTGAATAAGGAAAACTTCTCTTCCTCTAATAGACTCCTCATACGATACTGAAAACTCACCATCAGCAAAATGTTGAATATCCATATTTCCTAAAGGACAGTCTAAGCTTTCGCAAACTTTTTCTGCAAAATAACGAGAATTAGTACCAGCGAAAATTTTGAAGGGCTTTTCTTGCATTCTTTTATAAGTGTTTATTGAAAATAAGATTTCAATTTTATTTGTTTATATATAAGTGGCTTTGCGGTTGCAAATGTACAAAAACTATAGCTTTAATTAAAATCTAAAATTTAGTGTAATTTGTAAATCTCACCAGAGTATGCAGCCACTTCTCCTTCAAATAAACCTGTACCACTGCATGTTACCACAGATTTATTGCCATTGAGCATAGGAGTTGCCTTTTTTATCTTTTTTCGATCTATTTTGAAAAATGTATAAGCATCGATAGGTATGTTTACTTTTACTGCAGATTCTTTATCATTGAAATTAACTACCACCAAAAAGAGACTCTTTCCATCGCCTCGCAAAAACGCATATTTTTTAGTAGCGTCAAACTCCATATTATCATAATTTGCATACATCAAATCATAGAACTTTCCTTTGCTAAGGGCTTTTTCCTTATTACAAAGTTGCAGTAATTTAGTATATTGTTTTTTTAGGCTTATTTCATCGGCAGTAAGCTTATCCATATTCCATTTTTCACTATTGTTCCAGCGGACTATTTTGTCTACAGACCAATAATCAAATATTGTAGTACGCCCATCTTTACCACTAAACCCCTCTTCATCCATTCCTTTTTCTCCCAGTTCCTGACCAGAATAAACCATGATTGGATTTGTGTTTACACATGCAGTCAATACCATTGCTCCAAGACCCTTTTGGGCATCGCCTAAAAAGTAATCAGAAGCAATTCGTTGTTCATCGTGATTTTCTAAGAAATTCAACATTTTCGATTGTATATCTCCTACTTCTCTCAATGTAAAAGTTATATCAGATGCAGGTCGGTGTCCTAATGCTACATCTCGCACCACATCATACAATCCAACTTTATCATATAAGTAGTCAAAAGCATTGGTAGATAAAAAACTACGATAAGCATCCTTGTTGTATATCTCAGCAATAAAAAGAACCTTTGGATATTTTTTTTTCACTGTCGGAATAACCCACTTCCAAAACTCTAAGGGCACCATTTCTGCCATATCGCATCTAAAGGCATCCACCTTTTTACCCGCCCAAAACAATAATATATCTTTCATCTTGTGCCAAGTATCTGGAATTGGCTCAAAGTATGTTTGATTTCCGTTTTGGTAGTCAACTCCGTAGTTAAGCTTCACAGTTTCGTACCAGTCAAACTCAGATGGTTGGTGAGTAAATGAGTTATTTCCTGTTACTTTAGCTGGGTTTTCCACATACTTTCTCTTTTCATCATTGTTTGGCAACAAACTTATGTCTAGCTCTTTGCCAGGTATATAATAAAAGTTGTTATTAGGAGAAAACTGTTTGGACAAGTCATCCTTAGCACCAAACTCCGATTCATCTTGAGGCTTCATTATCGATTGGTAGTCGCGTGCTAAATGGTTGGGCACAAAATCAATTATCACACCCATTTCGTTTTTGTGCGTTCTGGTTACCAAGTTTTCAAACTCTTTCATCCTATTTTCCACGTTCACAGCCAGGTCTGGATCAACATCGTAGTAGTCTCTAATGGCATAAGGCGAACCAGCATTTCCCTTTATTATTTCCGGATGCTGCTCAGGAATTCCATAAGCTCTATAGTCGGTTTTGGATGCATGCGCCAATATTCCTGTATACCATACATGGGTAAACCCCATGTTTTTTATATCTACTAATGCCCTGTTTGTAAATTGGTTAAACTTACCACTCCCATTATCGCTTATACTTCCATTATATTTTCTTGTAACATTTTTGTTCCCAAACAATCTTGGAAGTACTTGATATATTATAATTTTATTTTTATTCATATTTTATCTATTAAAGTCTAATAATTCAAATCGCTTTGCTCTTATAATAGAGCTTGTCGATTTTCTCTCATTCAGCTTACTAACAGCTGCCTGATATCCTTTTTTAAAAATATCTTCGGTATGCGAAAGGTCAAACATCCAATATTTACTTAACCCCTCCATTTCAATCAATACATTACATAGCTTCTTATCAGTCAGTGTGTTTGATGTTGCCATCATAGTAAAAGTCCTTTCGGCATAATATTTTAAGTTGTTCTTATCCTCGGGCGGCATAGTCATAGCTACATTTACCCCAAAAAGAACATTGCACATATCCTTGATAGTAGAAGCTGGCAGGTTTTTCAATACTCCCCCATCTACATAATGCCTACCATCAATTTCTATAGGCGAAAAAATAAGTGGTACACAGCATGAAGCTACCACAGCATCAACCAGATTATCGCCTTCCGAGAACTCTACATACTTTCCCTTTTCCCAGTCAGTAGCCACTGCAACGAAAGGAATTTGCAGTTGCTCAAACTTTCTTGCTCGCAAGTTTTTCTTTATAAAATCTTGCAGACCCCTTGCTCGAAATAAACCGCTAGTTGGAAGTGTAAACTCTACAAACTGCTTAAACTTGGTGTTTTTAAACATATCTACTATCTCTTCGGGATGAAAGCCATCTGCATAAAACACCCCTGCCAATGCACCAGCACTTGTACCTGCAATAATATCTGGCTTTAATCTTCGCTCTTCAAGAGCTTTTATTGCACCCAAATGAGCAAATCCCTTTGCTCCGCCACCACTTAAGGCATACCCAATATTGTGTTTTTTGAGAAAATTGAAAAAAAACATAAGTTGTGCACTTTTATATATGAAGTAATTCAGCAAATAATTTTTATTTTATATATTCTTCTATTATGCCCTATCACAAGATAATTAATGTTTAAGTCACCTCCAAAAAGTAAGACGTGTTTTTAATTAAAACTTACCGAACACTTTTCGTTTAAAACATTTCAGCCTTACTTAGCCAACCTTATTGCAATTACTCTACAATAATATAATCATTTATATATCACTTAGCAGTTCAGCAATAGTTTTGTTCAGCACAGGATGCACAAAGTCTGGTGCAATTTCAGCCAAAGGCTTCAATACAAAGTAGCGTTCTTGCATCTGTGGATGTGGCACAACAAGTTTAGAGGAAATATTTATAACCTCTTTGTTGTAAAGTAGTAAATCAATATCTATTAAACGGTCGCTATATCCAAAGGAATCTGTTTTCTTAGTGCGCCCCATCTCACTCTCTATCGACTGAGTTGCAGTGAGCAGCTCAGTAGGCAGTAATTGGGTGCTAACCTCTACAACACTGTTCAAAAACATATTGTCCGATTCAAAACCAAAGGGTTCTGAACTATAAAAAGCAGATTGGGAAATAATACTCCCAATCTGCTTTTCAATGTTTTTTATGGCTATTTTTATATTTTCCTCCCTATTGCCTAAGTTTGTTCCAAGGCCTAAATATACTGAAGTGAAAATAGTTTTATGCTCATTGCTCATATAATCCTTTTAATAGGAAAAACTATATAATCAGCAGTGCATCACCATAAGCACCAAAACGATATTTTTCTTTTATAGCCAACTTATATGCAGCCATTATTTTGTCATAACCACCAAATGCAGTCGTCATCATTAGCAATGTTGAGTAGGGCATATTAAAGTTGGTAACCATTGAGTCAGCAAACAAAAACTCATATGGAGGAAAAATAAACTTATTAGTCCATCCTTCACGTGGTTTTAAATGCCCATCTGTGCTCACAATTGTTTCCACAGCGCGCATTGTAGAAGTACCTACAACACATATCTTAGCACCCCTATCTTTTGCTCTGTTGGCATTATCACAAAACTCTTGTGTTATATGAATTGGTTCTGAGTCTATTTTATGCTTCGTCAAATCTTCCACATCTATATCTCTGTATGCACCCAATCCGTTGTGAACAGTCAAGAAATCATAGTCAACTCCTTTAATCTTCATTCTCTTCATCAATTCGCGGCTAAAGTGCAATCCAGCAGCAGGAGCAACTACCGCACCTTCGTTTTTAGCAAATATGTTTTGGTATCTATCCAAGTCGTCTGGCTCTGCCATCCTGTCCATGTATTCAGGTATAGGTGTTTCGCCAATTAGGTGTAGTAGACGTTTAAACTCTTCGTATGGTCCATCAAACAAAAAACGTAGTGTACGTCCACGCGACGTTGTGTTGTCTATAACCTCTGCCACCAACTCTTCATTCTCACCAAAGAATAACTTGTTGCCAATTCTTATTTTTCGTGCAGGATTTACCAATACATCCCACAAATGTTGTGCTGGGTTCAATTCTCTTAGAAGAAAAACTTCAATATCAGCGTTTGTTTTCTCTTTGTGTCCAAACAAACGAGCAGGAAACACACGAGTATTATTGAAGATGAAAAAATCACCCTCGTCATAATAATCCAAAATATCTTTAAACTGTTTGTGTTCAATTTTATCAGAATCCTTATGAACAACCATT
>CAZIUT010000023.1:0-3253 GCA_964542545.1 uncultured Dysgonomonadaceae bacterium
TGAGCGAAGATTTACCTATTGCAAAATCAACCCTGTCTCAACACCTAAAAGAGTTAAGAGATGCGGGACTCATTCAAGGTGAAATTGAATCTCCAAGAATTAAGTATTGTCTTAATCAGGAAAACTGGAAAGAGGCTCAGCTACTTTTCAAAGAACTATTAGGATTATAAAAAAATTACTCATGCTGTTCGTTATTTTACGAAACGCTAATTTGAAACAACTAAAGCACAAAAACAGATTAATAATTCACACTATGGAAATTAAAATATTAGGAACAGGTTGCAAAAAATGTAATGAGTTAGAGGAAGCAACAAAAAAGACAGTTACTGTATTGGGCATCAACGCTACTATCGGAAAAGAGGAAGATATGATGAATATCATGTCATATGGTGTAAATCGCACCCCAGCATTGGTAGTTGACGGTAAGGTAGTAGTTAGCGGTAGAGTGCCAAATGAGAAGGAACTTAAAGCTCTATTGACCAAATAGCTAATCAAATAAAGATATTATATAAAACATCTAACTAATGGAAGTAAAAAGAGAGTTTAAAATACTCGGTTGGATAACAGCAGTTTTCCTCTTAGCCTTTTTCATGCCTATAAACAGCGCAAGGTTTACCGAAGCCGTCTTTGCAATGCTAGACCTAGCCAAATGGTACGCTCAAGAGCATGTAATATTGTGTCTGCTTCCTGCTTTCTTTATAGCAGGAGTAATTGCAGTGTTTGTGAGCAAAGGCGCAGTTATGAAATACTTTGGCGCAAAAGCCAAGAAATGGGTAGCCTATACGGTAGCATCATTATCAGGAGCAATATTAGCGGTTTGTAGTTGCACTATCCTACCCTTGTTTTCAAGTATTCACAAACGTGGAGCTGGATTAGGACCTGCTATTGCTTTTCTATATTCCGGTCCTGCTATTAATATTCTAGCCATTATACTCACAGCCCGTATTTTAGGATTTGAGATGGGGGTAGCCCGTGTTGTTGGCGCTGTAGTGTTTTCCATTGTTATTGGTTTGGCAATGTCTCTTATCTATCGTAAGGAAGAAAAAGCTAAAAGAGAAGAACAGATGAGTTTTCCGGATATTCCAGAGAAACGTCCAATGTGGCAAACGGCTTTCCATTTTTTCTCCCTTGTGCTGATTCTTGTTTTTGCTAACTGGGGCAAACCAGCAGATGGTGTAACGAGTGGAGTATGGTTTTGGTTATGGGCCTACAAATGGTATATTACATCGGCCTTTGGACTATTGTTGATATATTCTCTTATTGCTATTTTAAAAATTAAATGGCTACACGTGCTTTTAGCAGTTATTGCTACTGCAGCTTCTGCTTTTGTAAGTTCATCGCCACTCATCCCCATGGTGGTTGGTATTGCAGCGTTAAGCGTTATCACACTGATAGATAAAAATGATGAAGACAACAAAGAATGGACTATTGCATCGTGGGAGTTTGCAAAACAGATAATGCCTCTATTGGGTATAGGAGTTCTTATTGCGGGTTTCCTATTGGGTTCTACTCACGACAACACGGCAATAGCTGGTATTATTCCTAATGAGTGGATAGGAAATCTTGTTGGAGGCAATTCATTGTTTTCTAACTTTTTTGCATCAATTGTGGGAGCTTTTATGTATTTTGCAACGCTAACCGAAGTTCCCATCCTTCAAGGATTGATAGCTGCTGGAATGGGTAAAGGCCCTGCTTTAGCATTACTATTAGCTGGACCCTCGCTTTCGCTTCCAAATATGTTGGTGATTCGTGGTGTTATAGGCACACAAAAAACATTGGTATATGTTGGATTTGTGGTGATTATGGCAACAGGTTCGGGGTTGATATTTGGAGCAATTTAAAATTAACATTCAGTTGTCAGCAAGAGGAGACAAGTTAGTTATAGCTAAATTAGATAATACCAATAGTTGCTTAAAAACTGCGTTCTTTTAAACGTGCAAAGCGAATATTAAATCTTTTTTATGTATATTTGCTCGTTAATTAGTTAATTACAAAAAAAATGTATTTTATGAAACTTAAAAACACACTTCCTATTATCCTTCTTGCTTTTGGTATTCAATTACAAGCTCAGGTTCAAACAAAAGTAATAGCTCACAGAGGTTTTTGGAAAACAGAAGGTTCGGCGCAAAACTCTATAGCGTCTTTGGAGAAGGCCAACGAAATTAAAGCTTATGGTTCTGAGGTAGATATATGGCTGTCTGCTGATGGAGTGCCAATAGTAAATCATGATGCTACTGTAATCTTAAACGAAGAAAAGCTGGTTGTTCAAGATAGTCCTGCTAATGTTCTCACACAATATAAACTGAGCAATGGAGAAAGTTTACCTACATTTGAAAGCTATTTAGATGCCTTTGAAAACTGTAGTGACACAAAACTCATTATAGAGTTGAAACCTCATAAATCAAAGTATCAAGAAGATGAGTTGGCCGAAAAGGTATTAAAAATGGTG
This sequence comes from uncultured Dysgonomonadaceae bacterium, assembly GCA_964542545.1. GTDB lineage: Bacteria > Bacteroidota > Bacteroidia > Bacteroidales > Dysgonomonadaceae > UBA2632. The sequence continues at coordinate 2,450 of CAZIUT010000023.1, forward strand.
CGAGATAGAAACATGCAAAACAGAGTAGAATATATTTCTTTCAGTCTCAACTTTGTTGTTAAAATTATTCATCTCGACCCTTTGGCCAAAGTGTTTTATCTTAATGGTGATTTATCGCCAAAAGTTATGAAGAATATCGGAGCAGCAGGCATTGATTATCATGTGTCTGTGATAAAGAAAAAACCTGAGTGGGTAAAAGAATCTCATGATTTGGGATTAAAAGTAAATGTATGGACTGTTAACAGCTTGGAAGATATAAAGCAAATGATTGAGCTGAATGTCGATTTTATAACCACCGATGAACCGCTTTTAGTACAAGATATTTTAAGCAAATCGCTTTAGTTTAGTATATTGGTATAGAAAAATGGAGTAAATAAAAGTGCACATTCCTATTATGGAATTCTCCCACTACACCACTCATTAACAGTATTAATACAAAGATGATACTCCTTATCGGATTAGGCATGGTTTAGATGTTTATGATAGTTATTTGTTGAATATACAACTCAATATTTTGAAAAGGAGAGAAGTTTTTCCAATCTGTGAAGCAAGATTTAAACAAGATGGGTTGAGTTTTAAATTCATGATGTAAGAGATTGGAAAAAAGAAGCGTTAATCTTCTAATCCACAACTCAAGATTTTAAAATGATGAGTTAATTTTTAAATCTACGATACAAGATTTGAGTGCTATCCTACATTTTTATCAATTGCAGAAATAGATGCGTTCTTTAGCTTCACAAAAAAACAGATAAGAAGCTTACATATAGAAGCTTACGTCTATCAGGATTCATACACACAAATTTA